>JACONB010000086.1 GCA_014323965.1 Prochloron sp. SP5CPC1
TAAAAAACTCGAATTAAATGGTCATGATAACTGTACCTACCATAAAAAAGGTAGTAAAAGCGCTCAACCAGATTTATCCTTCTATATTGGGCAAACGGCGAATGCCATTCCCTATGGTACGAGTGTTATTCAACTGGATCTTTATCCTCCCCCAACTTTAGTTGTAGAAATTGCCAATACTTCTCTTGCTGATGATCAAGAAGAAAAACGACTCCTTTATGAGGATTTGGCAGTCCAAGAATATTGGATTGTGGATGTAAAAAATGTGAAAGTCATCGCCTTTACCATTGAAAAAGAAGGCAGTCGCAGAATTAAAACATCAGCAGTTTTACCTTCTTTAGAAATAGCCCTATTAGAAGAAGCCCTCAGACGCACCCGACAAACCAACCACGGTAAAGTTAGCGCCTGGTTATTAGAACGCTTTCAAGAGTAATGGAGAATGACTCTCCTCTTGTAGCGCCAGTTATTCGGTGATCGCTTACAGGGTGTCCACCGGCTCCTGGTTCAAATCGATGTTGTGGATAACTGGCAGAGTATGACCTAGTTTTAACCCTACTACAATCCAGTCTTCTAGGGTTGAATGTAACTGGTTAGGTTACTCCTGCTGTCTTTGTACCCTACTGTCTGTTTTAGTGCTTTAATAACGTACCCTACTATAATATAATATATAGGAAAGGAGGTCAAGTCATGGTAACTACTATAGAAAAACAGAAAACAAAAGCAGTTAACCTGTCTACCATTATACCTTTAAGAGGGGTTAGTTGGTCAACTTATCAAGCTTTAATGAGAGAAGTGGGGGAAAATCGACCTTGGAGAATTGCTTACGATAGGGGAATATTAGAAATTAGAGCAATGCCACTCTTACAACATGAAGTTCCCAAAGGACTACTAGAAAGCTTTATTGAGGCGATCGCCGATGAATTAGAAATTGAAGTAATGAAAACTGGTGCTTTGAGACTGGAACGCCCCGATTTAAACAGAGCCATCGAACCGGATAGTTGCTTTTACATCCAAAATGAAGCTAGAGTAAGAGGAAAGGATGAAATTAATTTAGCTGTGGATCCACCACCAGATTTAGCCATTGAATCAGATTATACCAATTCTTCTCTCAATAAGTTTACCATCTATAGTTCTCTAGGAATTAGAGAAATTTGGCGCTATAGTGAAGGAAGTTTAGAAGTTTACCTATTGAAGGAGTCAGGAGAATACGAAAAAACAAAGAAAAGTCTAGTTTTCCCCTTTTTACCCCTGAGAGAAGTACCTGAGTTTATAGAGCAAAGTAAAACCCAGGGACAAAGAAAAGCAGTGGGTTTATTCAAACAACGCATTCGCACAATATTAGAATAAACGTATTACAATGGGCTTTATCTATCCTCTCTTCCCTCTCTGCGCCCTCTGCGCCTCTGCGGTTTTTTCAATCTTCAAATCCATAGGGAAATGTACAGGGGCACCGTAAAATAACCGTTGGTGGGCAATGCCCACTACTTATATCAAGAACTAATCAAATCAGGAGGTAATTCCGTTAAAAACTGAGACGGTTGAAACCTGTCCAGGGAACCCCAAATCATTCGTTCCGTTGCATAGGTTAAAAAGAGCTGTTCTTGCGCGCGAGTAATCCCCACATAACACAGTCGTCGTTCCTCCTCCAAAGCGATGGGATCCGGCAAACTCCTGGTATGGGGAAATAATCCCTGTTCCAAGCCTACTAGAAAAACCACGGGAAATTCCAACCCTTTAGCAGCGTGTAAAGTCATCAAAGTTACTGCTTTTTGCCCTTCTGACAAGTCATCTAAATCGGAAGCGAGGGAAGCATTAGCTAAGAAACCTTCCAAACTAGTATCTTCGTTATCTTCCTGAAACCGATTCACAGCGCCATAGAGTTCTTGGATATTTTCCAATCGCCCCTCTGCTTCGTCCGTACCCTGATTTTTCAAATCCTCAATATAACCAGATTGCTTCATAATACCCTGAACCAAATCTGCTGCTGTTTCTGTGGTTATTTTCTTTTGAAAATTTTTAATCATGCGAGCAAACTTGTTAACTGCTTTCGCTCCTCTTCCCCCCATAGTGTTGACGGAAGTTTTATTTCTAACAATTTCCCATAAAGGTACTCCTAATTCTCGCGCCCCATTCACCAATCCATCAATGGTTTTCTTCCCAATTCCCCGACGGGGGGTATTAATCACCCGCAGCAAACTTACTGTGTCATTGGGGTTCACTAACAACCGCAAATAAGCTAAAGCATCTTTAATTTCCTTCCGCTCATAAAATCGCAGCGCCCCCACGATACTATACAATATATCCGATTGTACCAGCAATTCTTCAAAAGGGCGGGATTGAGCATTAGTGCGATAGAGAATGGCAAAACTGCCCCAATTTAACTCAGGATTGTTCCGAGTAAGTTGCTGAATTTTCTGGATAACAAATGCTGCTTCATCTCGCTCATCATCCCCTTTATAACAATAAATTAGTTCCCCAAAACCTCGTGTGGGACGCAGCACTTTCTCAATGCGCTGACTGTTATTAGAAATCAACTCATTAGCTGCTTCCAGAATATTTTCTCGGGAACGATAATTTTCCTCTAATTTTACCATAGTTCGGGTATCATCATCGGGCAAACCGTCCCCAAAGTCTTGTTGAAAATCCAATAAAATGGTATAATCAGCTAGGCGAAAAGAGTAAATAGATTGATCCGCATCCCCTACAGCAAAGAGGGAGCGTCCTTGCCAATTACATTCACTCTTGCGGGTTTCCCCATTAGTAGCTAAAAGACTAATCAGTTGGTATTGCAGACGATTGGTATCTTGATACTCATCTACTAAAATATGATGAAAGCGCTGGTACCAATAAGCCAAAATAGATTCATTCTGTTGAAACAACCTGACAGGAACAAAAATAAGGTCGTCGAAGTCCAAACAATTATTGGCAGCGAGCTGGGCTTGATATTCGCTGTAAACTTCCCCCATAACCCGCCCCTTATAATCAGTTCTTTCCCGGAGAAATTGCTCAGGAGATAAACCCTGATTTTTAGCATTGCTAATGGTGTAACGCACCTGACGGGGGTTAAACCTTTTATCGTCCAGGTTTAACTGTTTGATGACGATATTCTTAATTAAGCTTTGCACGTCGGATTCGTCGAAGATAGAGAAGTTGCGATTCCAGGTGCGTCCCCGTTCATCCCGATACTTATTAATATCATAGCGGAGAATGCGAGCGCAAAGACTGTGAAAAGTACCAATCCATAAAGGTTTCGTGGTACTGTGCCACACCTGGGAACGCACCTGTTTCTGTTCTAATTCCGATAAGGTAGATAAGGGTTTACCATATTTAGCTTGAGCTACTTCAAGAGCGAATAAATTTTCGATGCGCTCTTTCATTTCCCGAGCTGCTTTATTGGTAAAAGTCACCGCGAGAATATTTTCTGGGTCCACCTTGTGGTGGCGAATCAAATGGGCGATCCTATAGCTAAGAGCGCGAGTTTTCCCCGAACCTGCTCCGGCTACCACCAGGAGAGGACCGCAAAAATGTTCCACGGCTAGACGTTGCGCCTGGTTGAGGCTGCTGAGAAAGTCAGTATTGGCAGTCATGGGGTTAAAATGGAAATTGATATCATTATAATAATGAACCGCACGAACGCCGCAACACAAGAGAGAAGAGGGGAGAGGGGAGAGGGGAGAGAGGGGAGTCGTGGTACGTGCTATTGCCAATGCTCAAACTCAGTAATCCAGTTTTTTAGCAGGGTGATGATTTGTTTCTGGCGGGTTTCAAAGCTGGCAGCAATCCAAATCAACAGGAGACCCAGAATCAGTCCCATGGCCCATTTGGAGAAAGGATACTGGTAACTGAGCAGCAGAAACTCATTGCCAATATTAACTAATAAGATTAATGTGCCCACATAGAGAAAGGCTCGAACTCGAGCTATTAATCCAGCCAAAATTGCCAACATGGTCAAGCTTTGAGTCACCAACCAGTTGGTTGTGACTAAAGCAACTAGGCAAATGGTTCCTGTGGCAAGTAAACGGAGATAATGACGCGGACTTTTTTCCTGAGGTTGCTTCAGGTGAGGATCTACTTGTGCTATGTAGAGGAGAGATAACATGGGGGGTGTGACTAGCCACAAAGAACTCATTAATGACCATTCCCTCAAAATGAGCCAATTGAGGAAGAAGAGAGAGACATAGGTGAGACGAATTTGTTGGTTGTTCCTTGCGAAAATTACGTAACAGACTGTGAGCGCCCCTAAGCTGATAGAGTTAATGGTAGAACTGGTGAAAATGGCAGCTATGAAGGGTCCAACTAAGGCAAAACCCTGCCAAGGTTTCTTTGACCAGCCCCAATTTGACCAAGGAAGGAAGTAGAAACCAGAGGCAATAATGGTGGCGATTGCTCCACTCCAAGGTAATAATATCTTGTCCAGTTGCAGTTGAGAACTGGCAAACACTGCTACTCCCAGTCCTTCTAATATTCCCACATATACCCAAAGTTCCTTAATATCAATAGCTTGTTGCTCCATTACCTTGAGGGGGTCAGCTTTCTTTTCCCGTCCTTGGAGTATAGCATAGCTGGTTAAAAGGATACCAGTTTCTAATCCTAAGAGGTTGTTAAAAGTAACGGGATACATTGTTGCTAAGGCGAGAATAACACTACTACCTAACCAGTGGAAGTGGGCTAATCGTTTAACTTCTTGAGAGGTTAAAATCAGCTGTTTGGTTAAAAATGGGGTCAAGAAGCGGTAAGCTGACATAATCCCCATTCCCAAAGTTGCCATAGCCACACATTTATCTCCTGCTGGGAAGGACTCAATTTGAACCCAAAGTAACTCATAAGCAGACAGGGATACTGCTGATAAACCTAGATAAATGAGGAACTTAAATTCTGAGCGTCGCCGACCAATTCCTAAGGCAATTAGAGCCAATCCCAAAGTAGAGAATCCCGTCCACACCGCCCATATATCCCACCGACAGAAGATAGCTACAGCACCGTAAAATAAAGGGAGGATATTGATACTGTGGGGAATGGATTGATTTGGGTGACGACGCAACCACCAATCTCCCAGTAGTTGAGTTAGCAGTCCCAATCCAATATTAACCATGGTAAGACTAAGGTCGTCAAGATGAATTAAACCTAGCACTTCTATAGTAAGTACTTCCAGCCCCCAACCTATAAGATAAATTACCACGTTAGTTGGTCGTTGCCAAGTTCGAGCAGCCATAGCACCTATGAGGAATACTGTAGCAAAAACTGCCCAAAGAGAGGGTAGCACAAACGAATTTTTTACTAGTAAAAATGAGTGGAAGGAAAGAATTATCAATTGCAACAAAGCCAGTGCTTTCCCCCAACCGTCTGTAGCAGGGGCGTAAACTTGGGCAGAAAAACTATCCTTTTTACCTAACTGCCAAGGAAGCAATAGCCACAAACTGGTAGGTAATAAACTCCCCACCATTAACCACCCTTCTAAGGATAAAAAAGGAGTCCCAGGTATACCCTCCCATAGGAACATTAAGAGGAAACACAAGCCAAAGCCTAAGGTAATGGCAGCGGCAATTTTTTGATGTTTTAGACGTAAGATTGTCAAATTCATGATAGTTAGCTAGAGCGGGTATTGAACAGCATTAAAATAGTGGCAAGTCCCAAACCGATTAATCTGATTCCTGGTTGGGTAATGGTGAAAACTTGAGCCAATACTAAAGCAATGATACTCAGGTGGGCGGGAAGAACACCATTCCTACCAATACCTGCTATAATTGTCAGACTCAAGGGAGTAAGGAACCAAACTAAACTCCAAAGAGAATGGTTCTGGGTAATTACCTCGTACTGCTCCAAAAGCAAAATGTAACTTAATCCTGCCAGAAATAGACCTATATGCCAAGCGCTGCGTTGATAGATTGGTAAACTCCCCGAAAACTTACCCAAATTTGCCCCTATCCACTCCCCTACCATTAAAGTGAGAATAATTACTATCCAGCCATTAAAGGAAAGACCAGGAAATTGCCAGTCAATAAAGGCTGCAATAGTTAGCAATCCATAAATATGAGTTAGATAGACTCTCCCCTTCTCTGCGTTGCGGCGTTCGTGTGGTTCATACCCCAGAATGACAGTAGAAAAGAGCAGATTAAGCGCCAGTACAGCAGAGTTAGGAACAGCCAGGAGAGTCAAAACAATACCAAACCCCAAAGCCAACTCATCCCCAAATTGTGCCAGTTTCCGCTTTTTTTGAAGGTAAAGCCAACCTGTCACCCACAACATACCCAGGAGATAGGGAAACCAAATGAGACTTAGCAGTGCGTTAGAATAATCTTGTAGTTGAGTCAGTTGACGCAATATTAGGTAAAAGGTTTGCAAACCAATACCAAATATTAGAGCTAAATCGAGAGGTTGCCACCGTTGCAGTAAGCGATCGCGCAACCACAAGAGAACAAGTCCAGAGACAGCGATCGCCTGAAGAGGAAATTCCTTTACCGACACCAACCAACCGAGAAACATAATTCCTGCCCCCAGTTTGGCTCTTAGAGGGTGGGCATTTTTATCCTGGTGAGATAACCAAGTGAGGAGCCAGCCAAATAATCCTATGGCTAAACCCAGTTGGGGTATTTCCACTCTTCCTGTCAAAATTCCCCGCCCAAAGAGAATGAGTAAACCATAGAGGGAAATAAGGGTGCTGGTTTGAGATAGTTGGAGACTTTTTTGGGAGTTTTCTTTTTGAGCGCGGTAAACTGTATCTGCTACCGTTGCTAAGGTTCCTAAATACACAGCAAATAGGGGCAATTTATCCCAATACCAACCCCATTGTAAATAACACACTAGCAGCAAGGGAACAGATGAAAACAAACCCGCTCCCTGTATAATTAGGGTGAGGATAACAGTTGCAATTATCATAGTTACCCATCCCCAAGGCTCTGTCCACAACTTAAACCCATCCATAGCCCAGAAATTGATGGGGATAAGCAACAAAGTAACAATACCGAGGGTTTGAGCTGTTAGAGTTAAATTCGGTTTTTGTTTTGTCCACCGAGTAACCAGCTAAAAAATTAGAGTGTAGCTAAACAAGACCAAATACTGTCCGGTGGCTGAGAAATCCTTCCACTTACTAGCAACGAGCAAACCGGAGGATACCACTACCAT
>JACONB010000087.1 GCA_014323965.1 Prochloron sp. SP5CPC1
TCTTATTAATTACCGGAACCGACGAACACGGGCAAAAAATTCAGCGCACAGCCGCAGAAAAAGGAATAGACCCAAAAACCCACTGTGATAGTATTGTAGCTAGTTTTCAGGAACTCTGGGATCAACTGGATATCCAATACGATCGCTTCAGTCGCACAACCGCCCAACGTCACCAGGCGATCGTCAAAGAATTTTTCCAACGAGTCTGGGAGAAAGGGGACATTTACTTAGATCGGCAACAAGGTTGGTATTGCATCCCTTGCGAAGAATTCAAAGAAAAACGAGAATTGCTCGAAGACGGTTCTTGTCCGATCCACACCAACCGAAAAGCAGAGTGGAAAGACGAAGACAACTACTTCTTCCGTCTCTCCAAATACCAAAAGCAACTAGAAACCCTCTACGAGGAAAGACCGGATTTTATTCAACCAGAGAGTCGCCGCCATGAAGTCCTGAATTTTGTCTCTTCAGGTTTGCAAGACTTCTCTATCTCTCGGGTAAACGTAGAATGGGGTTTTCCCGTACCACCTGATCCGAAACACACCATTTACGTCTGGTTCGACGCTCTGCTGGGGTACGTCACCGCTTTACTAGACGAGTCAGTGGAACCCACCTTAGAGAATGCTCTCAGCCAATGGTGGCCCATAAATCTGCACCTAATTGGTAAAGATATCTTGCGCTTCCATGCCGTATACTGGCCTGCCATGCTCTTATCAGCCCAATTACCCCTACCAGAAAAAGTATTCGGGCATGGTTTCCTCACCAAAGATGGACAAAAAATGGGTAAAAGTCTGGGGAATACCCTGGATCCCTTTGACTTGGTAGAGCGCTACGGTGCCGATGCAGTGCGCTATTATTTCCTCAAAGAAATAGAATTTGGGCGGGATGGAGATTTTCAGATAACCAGATTCATTAACGTTCTGAATGCTGACCTAGCTAACGATTTAGGCAACTTGCTCAACCGCACATTAGGAATGGTAAAAAAATATTGCCAAGGTAATTTGCCTCAACTAACCAAGACCAATATTAGTGATGAAAATCCTTTAAAGGTGATCGGGACCAAATTAGGGGATACCGTCGCCATTGCCTATGAAAATCTGCGGTTCGATTTAGGGTGCCAAGAAATATTTAACCTCATTCGAGCTAGTAATAAATTTATCGATGAAAGTACACCGTGGAAAGCCTTTAAGCAAGGAAAACAGACAGAAGTAGAACAAATATTATATTCTGTCTTAGAGTCCGTGAGACTGTCAGCTTACCTCCTATCGCCAATTATTCCCAATCTCAGCAGCGATATTTATCAGCAACTAGGATTTGACCTAGACTTTAACAAACCCAATCTAATTAATAAAATAAACTTATATAAACAGCACTCCCAGTGGGGGGCGATCCCCACAAATAAAAAGTTAAATAAAGCTAAACCCATTTTTGCTAGACTGGAACTACCACCCCTAGAATAATAAAAAATCAATAAAAATTAAAACAAAAACATAGAAAATTCGGTATAAAGGAAACAAAGATATTTTTTTTAGAAAAACCGAGGCATAATAAAAATGTGGGAAGATTTCAGCAGCGATCCGATATTTACCCCAGAACAGGTGCTCGAAAATAGAGGGCGGGTAGCCATTTTCATAGATGGCTCCAATCTCTTCTATGCTGCATTGCAGCTAGGGTTAGAAATCGATTACACCAAATTACTCTCCCGGTTAACCGCCGGATCCAGGTTGCTGCGCTCTTTCTTTTACACCGGAGTAGATCGCACCAACGAAAAGCAACAGGGATTTCTACTCTGGATGCGTCGAAACGGTTACCGAGTAATTGCGAAAGACTTAGTCCAATTGCCAGATGGCTCAAAAAAAGCTAATCTAGACGTAGAAATTGCCGTAGATATGATGACTTTAGTAAAATCTTACGATACGGCGATACTGGTTAGTGGCGATGGAGACTTAGCTTATGCTGTAGATGCAGTCGGCTATCGGGGTGCTAGAGTAGAAATAGTGAGCTTGCGCTCCATGACTAGTGACAGTTTAATCAATGTAGCCGATTGCTATATAGATTTAGAGCAAATCAAAGAAGAGATTCAAAAAACTTCCAAACACAATCTACCCTACCGTAGCTTTTCCGGTACCGGTATTTTTGATCGGGAATAATTGATATGGGGAGTGCTTGCTAATGAGTGACCTCGTCACAGATCGGACAAAAAAACAGAAACAGAGTTACTTAAATACCAAGAACGGATTGGTAGTCATTTTCTTGAGCTTATCACTTCTCTTTTCTTTCACAACTGGCTGCCGCCAACAATCAAATAAACCACCACAACAAAAGTCTCAACAATCAAATACATCATCCAGCTCAGAAACTCAATCCATATTCAAAAATACTACCATAGAATTCGCCAACGAGCAAGGGGAAACATTAGGTCAGCTGGAAGTAGAAAAAGCGGTTTACAGTCCAGAAGGGAAAACTGTCCAGTTAGAAGGACTTACTGGTAATTTGTTCGAGAATGGAGAAATAGTCTTAAAGGTGACGGGGAAGACAGGTACAATTGAAAACAATGGGGAGAAAATTCTCCTGGAAGAAGATATCGTAGCCAGGGATCGCCGCAATAACTTAATTATCCGCTCCGAAAAAGCAGAATGGCGCCCAAAAGAAGATGTGCTCATATTGCAAGAAAACCTGAACGCTAGTCACCCTAATCTAAAAGTAACTGCTAAAGAAGGAATATATTTGACTAAAAAAGAACAGTTAGAATTAAAGGGGAAAATTATAGGGATAACTAAAGATCCACCTTTACAAATGAGAACCGAGCATGTATTATGGCAGGTACCTCAAGAAATGACGATCGCTCCTCAATCACTACAAATAGACCCTAACAGCAAACAGAGGTGAAGTAAATCTGAAGCAAAAAACAGCCCAAGTAGAGGAAAATGTGGCGTTAAATTCCCTGGAACCACCCATTAAAATTACCACCAACTCCGCTACTTGGGAAATAGAGACTCGCATAGTTAAATCTCCTCTCCCTTTACAAATCTTTCACCGAGTTGAAGAAATTACTGCAACTGGGAAGAAGGGGGAAATCGATTTAGAACAACAAGTAGCTACTTTAAGTAGAAGTGTACGGGGGGAAAGTTACAAAGAGAAAGCAGAGATATATGCAGAGAAGGTAATTTGGGAAATTGCCACCCAAAAAGTAGAAGCAGAGGGAAATGTTATTTACTCTCAAAAGGAGCCAAAATTAAAGCTTACAGGAGCGAAAGCATTAGGTAAACTCCAGGATAAGCAGATTGTAGTTACCGGAAATGAGAAAGAGCGAGCTGTGAGTGAGATTGTTTTTTAACCGCTCCCTAACACAGAAACCCTTCGCGCCTTTGCGCCTTTGCGCGAGAAACTGTCATGGTAGGAAGTTAGATCAATTCCGGTTACACTCCCTACTGTTATGCCCAAACGTTTAGGCTTAGAACCTCACTTAAAACCAAAGGAGTTATTAGAGTCATATCGTTAACCATCTGATCCAATTGAACGAACACGTTATCAAATTATTTGGCTGTTGGCGAAAGGTTATGCAGCATTGGAGATAGCGGGCAACCGGAATTAATATAAAGCCGCAAGACCCGGGTGATATGGAGTTGGGTTCAAACAGAGAAAGTAGTGCCAGCATTTTACAGGAAGGGCAACATGCTGGCACTACAATCAAAATAATCTTTATAAACGTAACTTGGTATCAAAAGTCACTTAGTACGGTTCCGCGCATTCTATTGGTTCGGGAGCTAGCTCATCTGTTAACTCAACAGTCACTTTATTCAAGGTTCCGGTGAAGTCAAACAGCATCTCATCGGCATAGTCTTCGCTCACAGGTGTTCCTGTGTCAAAGCCCACATCGAAAGTCTCGTCCAGGGTGACGCGGTTGGCAAGGGTCTGACAGACCAAGCCCTCACCAATCTCGGTATCGTTCGCAGAGAGCGTGACCCTCGCACCGGCACCGGGTTCATCCGCATCAGTTAGATATACGGCTTTCAAGGTGACGGGTTTATCTGTGGGCAGATCGGTGGGCAAATCACCAGCGATCTCGTAGCGTTCTATCTTTGCCAGATTGTAGTGATACACCAGTTTACCATCCTGCACGAACAGTCCGTATCCTCCAAAACGGCCCCCTAGGGTTAGCAGCATACCTTCGTCTTCTGGGGCAATCTCCACATCCGCAGTAATGGTGTGGCTTTGGTACTTCAGGTTAGGGGCTGAGCCTTCGGGGGTGCGGAAATGATCTGGATAGGTAAAGAAGGTACGTCCTGCCGTCAGACTGGGGCGATTGGCAACATCGAGTCGTTCGGTTTTGCGATCGTCCAGAGGAAAGACGTTATATTTAGCTGCCTCGGCATAGAACCGTTTGATCATCTCCTGGAGCTTCTTCGGCATTTCATCGGCCAGATCGTTAGCCTGGGTAAAGTCCTCGTTGATGTTGTAAAGCTCCCAGTCCATATCCAACAGATCCATAGGAGGATTTTCCGAGAGCCAGGGCTCGCCCCGCATGGCACTGGCCATCCAACCATCGTCATAGATGCCCTGGTTTCCAATCATCTCAAAATACTGAGTGGTATGCTGCGTGGCGGCGTCAGCGTCGTCAAAGGTATAGACCAGACTGGTGCCTTCGATGGGTTTTTGGTTAACGCCCTTGACTTCCACTGGAGCCTCAATGCCAATGGCTTCGAGAATGGTGGGGGCAATGTCAATGACGTGACTGAACTGATAGCGGATGCCACCCTGATCGGTAATGTGATCGGGCCAGGAAATGGCCATGCCGTTGCGGGTGCCACCAAAGTGGGAGGCAATCTGTTTGGTCCACTGGAAGGGGGTATCCATCGCCCAGGCCCAAGCTGCCGGAAAGTGGTTAAAGTGCATCGGCCCCCCCAACTCATCGATCGCATCCAGCTTGTCCTGGAAATCCTCCTCCAAACCGTTGAAAAAGGTCATTTCATTCAGGAGACCTTCCAGGCCGCCTTCAGCACTGGAGCCATTATCCCCAGCGATGTAGATAATCAGGGTGTTGTTGAACTCCTCGTCCCCCAGCTCCTTAATGGCATCAATGACCCGACCCACTTCGTGGTCTGTGTGAGCGGTAAAACCAGCAAAGACTTCCATCATGCGGGCATATAACTCCTGTTCTTCACAGGAGAGCGAGTCCCAGGCGGGCAGAGAATCGGGACGAGGTGTCAGTTGAGCGTCAGCGGGAATAACCCCTAACTCCTTCTGACGGTCAAAGGTGTCTATGCGGTATTGGTCCCAGCCCATATCGAACTGACCTTTGAATAAATCTATCCACTCCTGGGGAACCTGGTGAGGGGCATGGGTGGCACCAGTAGAAAAGTGAACAAAGAAGGGTTTTTCCGGCGACAGGGCTTTTTCCGTGCGAATGTAATTGATGGCATGGTCGGCCAAATCGGTAGTCAGGTGATAGGGCGAGCCATCGGCGTTAGTTTCAGGGGGTTCCAGACGGGTGGTATTTTCTACCAGAGCAGGGGTGTATTGGTCGGTGTCGCCCCCCACAAACCCATAGAAGTAGTCAAACCCTAAGCCCTGTGGCCAGCGGTCAAAAGGTCCGACAGCACTGGTTTCCCAGTCAGGAACGTTATGGTTTTTACCAAACCAGGCGGTGGCATAGCCATATTCCTGCAGGACTTCAGCAAACGTGGCCGTATTCTGGGGAATTACACTGGAATACCCAGGGTAACCCATTGCCCCTTCAGTAATGGCAGCGTTACTGACAGAGTGGTGGTTACGCCCGGTTAGGAGTGCAGCCCGTGTTGGCGAACAGAGGGCTGTGGTGTGGAACTGGGTGTAGCGCAAGCCATTTTCCGCTACCTGTTTCAGAGCAGGAGTGGAAATGCTGCCACCAAAGGTACCAAACTGACCGTAGCCCACGTCGTCAAGCAGCACCAGTAGGATATTGGGTGCATCTTCAATTCCAAAGGTGGAGGGCAGTTTCAGTTCCGGTTTAACCGCTTCTGAATTTTCATAAGTCAGATCGATTTTGCCAGTGAAGGGTTGGTCGGGGTGGGGCAGGATCTGTTGTGCCATTGCAGGCGGTATAGCAGTTCCCAGGAAGAGGGAGACGGCAATAGCAACTGCCACCACCATTCTCCAAATACAATTCAAATTCATTTATTTTACCTCATAAACAACAGCAATGTTTGGGAACCTTTGGGGTTTCGTTCCCAGTAGTTCACTTCAAGAGGGTGCGTTAGGGGAATCATTTCTCCGAGGTGGAGAACGGTTCCGCCCTAGGAGGCAATAACCTTTCATAACCAACTCATTTTTGCCTTGTTTCCCGAATCAATTCATTGCCATTTTTTGTGCAGTAGAATGCCGAAGCGATCCAAAACTTCGACATCCTATCTCTAATGACTAGTTGTTGAACTCAACCATCACTTATCGAGTAACTTTCTGAATTATTCTGTTCCAGAATTCTTCATTACTCATATCTTCGTCAGGTTCGAGCGGCGGATACAGGTCTATCGTCACCTTCTCAATGGTGCCGCCCGTAAACTCAAAGGGCGGTGTGTAGTTGTTGCTAACCGGAGCCTGCAAATCCATACCCACATCCTGAGTATCGACCCCGAACCCAAACGGAACCGTTTTCTCAAAACTTTTTGAGGCCACCGGATTATTCAAATCATTGACATACAGGGAACCCATGCCGCCACAGCCTATCTGTGCGGGGCAGGCATCATTACCGTCGTAGACAAAGTCAAACTTAACCTGAACCTGTTCCTGTTGCGTAGGCAATGCCTCTGGGGAAGTGATAGAGGTTCGCTCGGTATCGAAATAGTTATATTCGTAGACAAGTTTGTGGTCTCGGTTGACATAGAGACTATAGCCTCCGGTGATGCCTCCATTGGCTAAAATGACACCTTGAACCATCTCAGGATCGGTAATGTTCAGGTCTGCGGTAATGCTGTGGGAAATGTTCTTAGTGCTCGGGGCAGAGCTTTCGGGCAACCGGATGGCCCCTTCGTAGAACTCGAAGTGGGTGCGATCGCCGAGCACACTCGGACGCAAGCTAGTGTCGAATCGCTCCGCAAAGCGATCATCAAGGGGAAAGACGTTATATTTTTCGGCTTCGTCATTAAAAAGTTGCTGTAGTTCCTCCAGCTTCTCTGGGTAACTTGCAGACAGATCGTCATGCTGGGTAAAGTCTTCCTCCAGATCGAATAGTTCCCAGGGATCGTCTTCGATCGGTTCGCTACCCTGTTCCCAAGGAACACGATGGAAGGCGGAGGCCATCCAGCCATCCTCATAAATACCACGATGTGTGAACATCTCAAAATACTGGGTGTCCCTTAGGGGCGGTTGCTCTGCACCATCGCTCTCAAAGGTCTTCGCAAAGCTGGCTCCTTCCATCGGTTCCTGGGAAATGCCATTGAATTTATTGGGAGGCTCAATGTGTGTGACCTCCAGCAGGGTTGGAGCAACATCAATGACATGGAGGAACTGAGAGCGCATATCCTCCTCCCGGTTGCCCGTTGTCATGATCTCCTTGGGCCAGGAAATGACCATGGGGTTGCGGGTGCCGCCAAAATAAGAGGCCACCTGCTTCGTCCAGCGGAACGGAGCATCCATAGCCCAAGTCCAACCGACTGCATAGTGGGGCGAGGTTTCCGGCCCGCCCCATTTGTCTTTACACTCCAGGTTTTGCTCCATGGTCAGGTTAATACCGTTGAGGTTGCTGATTTCGTTGCAGGTGCCGGGGAAGCCGCCTTCGGCACTGGCTCCGTTATCGCCGACGATGTAAATAATCAGGGTATTCTCTTTTTCGCCCAATTTTTCAATGGCATCGATCACCCGACCAACTTCAACATCAGTGTATTCCAAGAAGCCCGCATAGGTTTGCATTTCTAGAGCCAGCAAATCCTTGGCATCAGGGATGTCAAATTGGGGGTCATCCCAGGCCGGAATTTCAGCAGGTCGCTCGGTACATTGCGCACTCTGGGGAATCACACCCATCTCCTTCTGTTTGACACAGGTGTTTGCTTGTTCTTCATCCCAACCATCTACAAACATCCCATTTTCAGCCCCTGCTGCAACAGCATGTTCTCCACCTGCTTGGTACTTGTCTACATATTCTGGGGGAGGCTGGTGGGGGGCATGGGTGGCACCAGGTGCAAAATAAAGGAAGAAGGGGGTGTCCGGAGACAGGGAGTGGTTGTAGGTCAACCAGTTAATAGCTTTGTCAGCCAGATCCTGGGTAAGGTTGTAGCCCTCTTCGGGAGAGGCTGGTTGATTGATCGGATTCCGGTTTTCATACAGGGTGGGATACCATTGGTCGGTTTCGCCACCGATGAAGCCGTAGAAATAGTCGAAGCCGAGGTCATTAGGCCAGCGGGTGAACGGACCTAGGGCGCTGGTCTGGTTGGAGGGTACGTTGTGGTTCTTGCCAAACCAACTGGTGCTGTAACCGTGGGCTTGCAAGATTTGGGCAATGGTGGCCTTACTCTGGGGGATCAAGCCGCTATAACCAGGAAAGCCTGTTGCCTGTTCTTGAATGACGCCGGAGGCAGCGGAGTGGTGGTTGCGACCGGTGAGTAAGGCCGCCCGGGTGGGGGTACAGAGGGCGGTGGTGTGGAAGCGGTTGTAGCTCAAGCCTTCCTCCACCAATTTATCCAGGGTGGGGGTGACGACCGGTCCCCCAAAGGCTGAAGATGCACCAAAACCAACGTCATCCAGCAGCACCAGCAGGATATTGGGTGCGTCTTCAGGCGGTTCTGGCCCGAGCATGATATTGAAATCTGGTGTCGATGTTTCGTATGTTTCCTCAATGATGCCAGTAAAATCTGGATCGGGGAGGGGCAGGTTCTCTGCCAGGGCGGGGGATGTCCCCAGGAAGAGGGAGGCGGCAATGGCAACTGCCACCACCATTCTCCAAATACGGTTCAAAATCACTAATTCTACCTCATTGCTAATTTTTGTAGATTCATAGACGAATCTAGCAAGTAAATTACGGCAATGACCAAAAATATAAAATTATGTAATAAAACTTTACAGGATATTTTTCATCTTTATTTTTGATGTCCTATAACATTAGCCTTGAAACTGATCACCGCTATAATACGAGGTCACTGAAGAAGCTGGTTACTGGTTACTGGTTACTGAAATGTTGGGCGAGACGCTGTAGCAGTCGATCCTGTTCCTGACGGAAGGTAGGGATTTGAGAACCGCTATTGACAATGGCAAACCAAACTAAACCTCTTTCTTCAGTGGGAATTACCCCAGCTAAAGCACTAACTTGGTTCAAAGTACCTGTTTTAACAGCTGTTCCCTCAGGGATCTGGCGATTTTCCATGGTTCCATGGGTATCCCTACCAGCGACTGGAAATAAATCCGTCACACCCACATCAGTAGATTGTAAGAGACGCTGGATCGCCATCAACATGGCACAAGCAGCTCGGGGGGAAATGCGATTATCCAAACCCAACCCGGAACCGTTAATTAACTGAATTTCCTCAGGAGGTACTTTCGCTGCTTTGGCTGCTATTTGAGCTACAACTTTGCCCCCACCTACAGTTTGGGCCAACATTTCGGCCATCTTATTATTACTGTAGATATTCATTTGTTTGAGGATTTCCGTCAGAGTCATCGACTGGTGACGTAAAAGCAACTTAGCGTCAGGGGAAAATTGCTCCTGTACTTTAACCGCACCAGCGATCGCAACTTCCGGTTTGGGGGTACCTTGTGGTAAAGTCTCGTACTGATTCCTAACAGCAACCGTCCAAAGACGAGAATTGAGTCCAAGTTTGAGTAACTCACCAGCAACAGCAGGATCCGACTTAAAATTCATAGCGAAATTGCCCACAATAAGCAAATTCCCCGTAACCTTACGGATACCCAGCTCATTGAGAGTATTACCTAAAACGATGGCATCTTTCCAGACAAAGAAAGGATCCCCTGAGCCTGCGATCG
>JACONB010000088.1 GCA_014323965.1 Prochloron sp. SP5CPC1
TTTTGATAAAGTTTAGTAATATTTTTAGCGATTAAATAAAATGTTTGACTGTATTATTGTCGGTGCTGGTCCTGCTGGAGCAACAGCAGCTTATCACCTTGCCAAAAAAGGGCATTCAGTTATGGTTTTGGAGGCTGTCTCTTTTACCCGCTACAAACCTTGTGGCGGTGGGGTTTCCCCAGCGGTAGGTCAATGGTTTGATTTTGATTTTACCCCAGCAATTGATAATACCATCCCTAAGGTAAAATACACGTGGAAGCTAGGAGATCCAGTGACTATCGAACGGTTGGACGTTGATGGTGTGTGGATGGTGCGGCGGGAGACTTTCGATTCCTTCCTCATGGAACGTGCCCAGGAAGCAGGAGCTGAACTTAAGGACAAGACAGAAGTAACAGGGATCCAATTGACTGGGGATACTTGGCAGGTAAAAACCAAGGATGGCTCCTATACTGGTTCTTATCTGATTGCTGCTGACGGGGGACCTATGGCAAGTTGGTTGGGTTTAAATCAGCCAAAACCTTTCCTTGGGGCTACTTTAGAAGTTAAAGCAGCTATGACAGAAGCAGCGCAAGAGACAGCTTCATTTGATTTCGGTTCCTTCAAAAATGGCTATATTTGGAACTTTCCCAAAAGCGATGGCTATTCTATTAGTGGAGCATTTTTCCGGGGAAAGGGAAAACCACAGGAATTAAAAAAACAGCTTCATAACTATGGTTCTAAGTTGGGAGTAGATTTGAGTAATAGTGAATACCGGGAACATTCTATTAACTTGTGGACAGAAAATCTTACCCTCCACGGTCAAAGAGCTGTTTTGGTAGGGGATGGGGCAGCAGTTGCGGATCCTTTGACTGGGGAAGGTATTCGTCCTGCTATTTTTACTGGTGTTAAGGCAGCCCAAGCTATTGGGGCGGCATTGGCAGGTGAAAAAGATGCCTTGGCGGGGTATACCCAGGCGATCGCCACAGAATGGGGGAAGGATATGGCTCTAGCCCAAAAGTTGGCGGGATTGTTCTTCCAATTTCCGGGGATCGCCTATAAAGTGGCGGTTAAGAAACCCGCTGCTGCCCAAATTATGAGTAAAATTCTCTGCGGACAATTACATTACTACGACGTGACGGAAAAAGCCATCACCCGCATTAAAAGTAGTCTGATACCAGGAAGAAGGGGGTAGGTGCTCTAAAAGAACTATAAAGAGTTGGATAGGTCGTGCCAAAAAGCAGGAACAATAGATGGGGAAATGACGTACAGGTAGGACATGGGAGAAGTAAAACGGATTGGAATTCTCACTTCTGGGGGGGATTGTGCCGGACTGAATGCGGTTATTCGCGCTGTCACCCACTGTGGAGTTGGAGTACATGGTTGGAAAGTACTGGGGATTTGTAAGGCGACTCTGGGGTTGATGAGTCGTCCGGCTCAAGTAATGCCTCTAGAAATGGAAAAGGTGGATCGATTGGTGGCCATGGGAGGAACTATCCTGGGAACTACTAACAAAGGGGATCCCTTCGCCTTTCCTATGGCTGATGGCAGCGTGGTAGATCGCTCGGCAGAAATTATCGAAGGCTACCACAGTCTCGGTTTGGATGCTCTCATTGGTGTTGGGGGTGATGGCAGTTTGGCGATTCTGCGCAAGATTGCTCAACAGGGGGGTATTAACTTGGTGGGTATTCCCAAGACCATTGATAATGATGTGGGGATTACGGAGCGCTCTATTGGCTTCGATACGGCGGTGAATATTGCTACGGAAGCCATCGATCGCCTCCACTTTACTGCTGCCAGCCACAACCGGGTGATGATTGTGGAAGTGATGGGGCGGGATGCAGGACACATCGCCCTTAATGCTGGAATTGCTGGGGGTGCTCATATCGTCCTGATTCCGGAAATTGCTTACAAAATGGAGAATATTGGCCGCTATATCAAGAAGCGCCAAACTCTTGGGCAAGATTACACTATTGTGGTTGTTTCTGAAGCTGTTTGTACTGACTCCGGGGAGGTGGTGCAGCAAACGGGGCAATTTGGTGAGTGTCGCTTGGGGGGTATTGGTCAATATTTGGCTGAACAAATTGCCACCCAGACTGGAGCTGAAACTAGGGTTACGGTTTTGGGACATACCCAACGTGGGGGAATTTCTTCTCCTCTGGATCGTATTTTGGCTTCTGCTTTTGGGGTAGGAGCAGTGGAATTAATTGCCCAAGGGAAGTACGACTATATGGTGACTTGGCAAAATCGCCAGGTAGTCAGTGTTCCCATTCTGGATGCTATTAAAGATTATCGCGCTGTGGATCCGGAGGAAACTCTCGTGAAAACCGCTAGAGGTTTGGGGATTTGTTTTGGAGATTGAGATTTATAGCAGGCTGATTTTGTAACTATGCCTGCGCGAACTGCTATAAAAAGCTCACAGAGGCACAGAGGCGCAGAGGATAACATGGTATGAATGAGCGTTTCAAGCGCCTGTTTATTAATTCTCCGTGCCGGAGCGCCTCTGCGCGCATAAATTGTAATTGATGAATTGGGATCGCTTCTGGATTAGGAATTTTCCTTTTTCAGGGCGATCCCGAAGGGATAGGCGAAGGGAAGAAAAAGGCGCCTGAGAAAAGCCGCTGACCGCCTCAGGACCAAAATCATAAATCTAGTCAAAGAGGTTCATCACCAGGCAGCAAACTGGCTAACAAAAAACTTTCAAATAATCTTACTTCCCACCTTTGAGACGAGTCAAATGGCTGAGCGGGCCGGGCGGAAAATTCGCTCTAAAACCGTGCGCTTTCTTTATCTTTCAGATTACAATTTTATATGAACTACGCCGTGCCGCTACGCGCTCGCTCAGCGTTTCTGACGCTTCCACGCCCTTAGTTGCCTCCCTTCGGCATCGCGGATGGCGAAGGTTGGTAGAGCTAATCGGCTCTGCGTCTAGAGAGGACACCCACCCCCCCTCAGTCCCCCCCTCCCTAGGAGGGGGGGGAAGAAAAGGGGGGGTGGGTTTGCCCCCTATATAGTTGTTTTGCAAGAGATGCTTGGTTGGAAAAGACCTGCTAACGACGCTCTAACACCGGATACTGCCACCAACTGTATCGACTCAGGGTAGACTATTGCCGATCCGATTCGGGTACGGGTTGTCATCCTGGGTAGCAAGCGGCTCTATTACTGTTTTGGCTCGCTGTTTGTAGTATATCACATATTTGGAAACTTAGGGGGCATCGAACCCCCTAAGTTCCCGCGCTATCCTTCCCCACCCCGCTTCGCTGAGGAGCGAGCGCCTACCGTGGTCAGGAAAGCGAGCGTGTGGGGACTGTCGCGCATTCGTTCAATCTTGAAAAACTGACGGGGTGACTTTTTTCCCAGGACTGTCATAATCGGCTCTAGATTCACTCAAAATGCAATTTCTCTAATAGATTTTTCTCCTATAAATAGATGGTAGGAGATGTTGCCCACCATCTAAAAGTGATTAACTACTCTGGGGCTGAGAAATGGAAATATCGATTGATTGCACTTCTGTGCCTAAATTACTCAAAGGTGGTTGTATTTCCTGCCTATTTCCCACTACTAAAGTTAGGAGGCGATCGCGCTGTAGATATTTTTGAGCAACTCGCTGCACATCTTCAATTGTAGTTGCTTTCACTCCCTGCTGATATTGATAGAGAAAATTAGGGGGATAGTTGTAATAATCATAGCGCATTAGTCGGGATAAACTTTGACTTGGCTGTTGGAAATTGAAGACAAAGGAGTTGAGAATGGATTCTTTACCGTAGGCTAATTCTTGCTCAGAAATGGGAGTGGTGCGCAGTTTCTCTATTTCAGTTAGGAGAGATTGGATAAAAGCTACGGTGGTATCAGAACGAGTTTGCCCTCCAGCGATAAAGATGCCGGGATAGTCGTAGCGGGGACTCCACATTCCATAGACGGAATAAGCTAAACCTTGGCG
Organism: Prochloron sp. SP5CPC1; assembly: GCA_014323965.1. Lineage (GTDB taxonomy): Bacteria > Cyanobacteriota > Cyanobacteriia > Cyanobacteriales > Prochloraceae > Prochloron. Next base: position 3,917 of record JACONB010000088.1, read on the forward strand.
GGATCGCAGTTGATTAAACAAACGTCCACCAAATCCATTTAAAATTCCATTGATAACGGTGAGTGCAGGATAGTCGGGGTTGTTTAGCTGGTCTCCCAAATGTCCTCGGAGTATATTACTCTGAGTTAATTGAGGTTGATTGATAAAAAAGATACCGGATTGGTGTTGCTGTCTTGCTGTGGGAATGGAATCACTGATTGTATCTCCTGGTGCCCAATCTCCAAATGCTTCTTGAATGAGTTGCTTGATTTGGGAGGATTCAAAGTCTCCTACAATGCCTAAAATTATCTGTTGGGGATGAAAGTATTTTTGGTAGAAGTGCACTATGTCTTCTGGGGAAATGTTATCTAAGGAGTCATTTTCGACGGTGCGTGCATAGGGACTATGATGGCCATAGATTAATTTCTGGAATTCTCTATTGGCAATATCCTGGGGATCGTCGTTACGACGAGCAATAGTACCCCGGATTTGGGTTTTAGCTAGTTCCAGTTTGTCTGTGGGAAATGCAGGAAAACGAAGTATTTGGGCAAATAATGGGATTATAGTGTCTAAGTCTTGGCTGAGGGCATTAAAGCTAGCGCTACCAGAGCTGGTAGTTATGGCTGTTTCTATTGTAGCTGCTCGCTGCTCTAAGATTTGGTTGAGCTCTTCAGGAGGGTGTTGTTGGGTACCACCGCTGCGCATTACTGTTCCGACTAATTCTGCTAAACCGACTTTTTCTGGGGGTTCTAAGCGAGAACCTGTGCGAATTATGGCGGTACCACTTACTAAGGGCAGTTCTCTATCTGGCATTAAATATACTACCATGCCGTTGTTTAGTTGGTAGCGCTGATATTCTGGCAGTTCTATTTCTCTCAGGGGGGGAAATTCTAGTTCGGTGTAATGGTGGGGTGTTTGGGCTACTGCTGGGTGGTGGAAGAATAGTATTATAACCAAACTTATGCACAGGACACTAATGGAGCTAAGTGTTTTTAGATTTTTATTTTTGGTCATTTTAAGGGGGGGGGTTTTTGGTTTTGTCTTTTATAACCTTTTGGGATTATTTACTCAATGAGTATATATACTCATCAGACTAATTTAGGGTGGATTTAGGGTGTTGGGAGATTTTACTTACAATCTGGATAACATGGTTTACTGTTGACTAATTAGGTAGTAAACGTCCAATGGTGCGGTTTTGGGGGACGAAGGTATTTTGGGCTACTCTTTGTATGTCTTGGGCACTTACAAAGCTGAGGCGGTCTAGTTCTTTAAATAGGTTGCGCCAATTGCCGGTTTTGGCTTGGTATTCGGTTAATAGTCGCGCCATACCTATATTAGAGTCTAAGGTTCGCAGGAGATCAGCTCGGGCTTGGGTTTTGACTCGCTCTAATTCTTGATCAGTTACTAGTTCTGTCTTGAGTCGTTCTATTTCGGTGTCTAGTGCTGTTTTTATTTCTTCTACGGTATGACCTGGGGCTGTGAGAGCATAGAACACAACTAAATTGGGATACTTATCCCCCGGAAAGCCACTAAAACTTTGAGCATTGAGAGCTATTTGCTTTTCTTCTACTAATGACTGATACAAGCGAGAGGTGCGCCCATCGCTGAGTATACCGGAGATTATCTGGTAGACTGGGTGATCGGGATGGTTAAGATTAGGGCGATGGTATCCTTCTAAGTACCAGGGTTGGGTTGGTAGTTGTAAGGTTATTTCTTTGGTTTCTTGTTGGGGCGGTTCTATAATGGTTACTTGCGGTGGTGCGGGTTTTTTGGAATAACGACCGAAGTAAATTTCAGCCAGTTTCTCTACTTCCGTGGGATCCACATCCCCTACAATGGCGATAGTTAAATTACTGGGGACATAGTAGGTGGCGAAAAACTGCTTGATGTCTTCTCGGGTTAAATTGCGGATGTCTTCTTCATAACCGATGGTGGGACGCTTGTAGGGATGTGTAGTAAAAGCAGTGTTGAGAAACTCTTCTATCATTTTGCCAATGGGGGAGTTGTCGGTTCGCAACTGTCGTTCTTCTAATATGACGTCTTTTTCTTGATAAAATTCCCGAAACACTGGCTCTAGGAAGCGCTCTGATTCTAAGGACATCCAGAGTTCTAATTTGTTGGCGGGAAAGGAGTAGAAGTAGATGGTGTAATCTGTGGAGGTGGCAGCATTTAAGTTTACACCTCCGGCAGTTTCGACAATACGTCCGAATTGATTTTGCTGCACATATTTGCTTGCTTGTGCTAGTTTTTGGTTAAATTTACGCTCTAGTTTGGCTAGGTTTTGTGGTTTTCCTGCTGCTTTGGCTGCTTGGATTTTATCAAAGAGACGATCTAAGCTCTTTAGCACTGGTTTTTCTTTTCTGTAGTTGGTGGTACCAATGTGCTGGGTACCTTTAAAGGCTAAATGCTCGAGGAAGTGAGCGACACCGGTTTTCCCTTTGGGTTCATCTACACTGCCGACGTCTGCATAGGTAACGAATGAGATAAGGGGTGCTTGATGATCTTCTAGGACAATGAATTTCATGCCATTGTCTAGAGAAAATTCTTTAATTCGCTCTTGGACTCGGTCTAAATAGGGTTGAATGGATGAGGTATCAGCTGTTGCAGGTGCTAGGAGTAAACTCCAGATTAGCAAGAGGAGAAGGATCTTTTTTACCATGCTGTTTTCTGATGAGGGTATATTATGATTATACTACCACGGAGACGCAGAGGCAGAGGGAGGAATAAGAGAGATGGAGGTTATTGACGATCATAACCCAAAACTGGTTCCATGATTTCACAAATTCTGATAAACTGCTATATTAGATATGGGTTAGGGGATGGACTTTGAAGGAGAAGTTCTGTAATAATGTCTAACAGAGTTGTGAGTAGTTTTCCCGTCCTGACAACTTGACAAATATGTTGTAGCAAGTATATTGGCGATCATGGCGATATTATAGCCGAGAGTGTATCAGGTTCGGGAGAATTAATTGAAAAAATTAGGAATTATCGAAATATAATGGGAGGAATTGCCGATCCCCATTGCGCTTTTCTCCTCAACAGAAGCTTGGATACCCTGAAGATTGGAATGAAACATTTCAACGAAGCGGGTATGAAAATTGCCAAATATTTGCAAGAGCATCCTCGGGTGAAGAAAGTTTATTATACCGGTATTGAGAGTCATCCTCACTCATCTCTAGCCAAAAAGTATTTGATG
>JACONB010000089.1 GCA_014323965.1 Prochloron sp. SP5CPC1
AGGTTATATATTTTTTCAAATTCCGTCTCTTCTGTCTTAGCGGTTCCCGTCATACCTGCTAATTTAGGATAGAGGAGGAAGAAGTTTTGATAGGTAATGGTGGCCAAAGTTTGAGTTTCATTTTGAATTTCCACTTTTTCTTTAGCTTCAATTGCCTGGTGTAAACCATCGCTCCACCTTCTTCCCGCCAATACCCGCCCTGTAAACTCATCCACAATCACCACTTCCCCGTTGCGAACCATATAGTTCACATCTTTGGTGAATAGTTCTTTCCCTTTAATCGCATTAAAGATATAATGCGCCCAAGGATTTTCCGGATCATATAAATCCGTCACCCCCAGTAACCTTTCAGCGGAGGCAAAACCCTGATCCGTCATGAGAACGTTACGAGCTTTTTCGTCTACCTCATAATCTCCTTCATCGTCGTCGGTTTGGCGTACTAGCTGCTGGGCAATTTCCGCCGCCTTCAGATATTTTTCCGTGGGACGTTCTACTTGTCCAGAAATAATCAGGGGTGTTCTGGCTTCGTCGATGAGGATAGAATCTACTTCATCTATAATACAGTAATTAAAAGGTCGTTGTACTACTTCAGCGATGGATGTAGCCATATTATCCCGCAGATAATCAAAACCCAGTTCGCTGTTAGTGGTGTAGGTAATATCACAGCCATAGTTTTTCTTTCGTTCCGGGGGACTCATACCCGATTGAATCAGCCCGACGCTGAGTCCCAGGAAGCGATGTACTTGTCCCATCCACTCAGCATCCCGTCGTGCGAGGTAGTCGTTCACAGTGACAATATGTACCCCTTTCCCTGTTAGAGCATTCAGATAAGCAGGTAAAGTGGCTACGAGAGTTTTTCCTTCTCCCGTTTTCATCTCAGCAATTTGTCCTTTGTGGAGAACGATACCCCCCAGTAACTGAACATCGTAGTGGCGCATCCCCAAAACCCGTTGAGCTGCTTCCCTTACTACGGCAAAGGCTTCTGGAAGGATATCATCTAAAATTTCTAGGCGATCGCTCTCTGTTTTCCCTTTTTCTAATTGCTCTTTAAATTCGGCTGTTTTCGCCGCCAGTTTGGTATCATCCAGCTGTTTGATATCTTCTTCGAGCAAATTTATTTCTTTGATTAAAGGCTGGAATCTTTTCAGTTTGCGGGCGTTGGGATCCCCAAGAAGGTTCTTAAACATAGCTCTACTATTATTTCCTGTATCATCTATAATGTAATTCTATAGTGCATCAGGGTTAACTCCCATTTCTCGTAAAAGCTGTGCTAACTTTTCAGAACGTTGGCGTTCACTTTCAGCCCTTTGTTCGGAGATTTCAGCACGTTGGCGTTCACTTTCAGCACGTTGGCGTTCACTTTCAGCTCGTTGGTGTTCACTTTCAGCCCTTTGTTCCAAAGTTTGGATTTTAGACTGTTCCTCCTTCATTAAGTGCTCAACCAAAGGAGGATTCAGCAGTTCTTTTACCGATAAAACTAGCTCAGGAAACTGAGGAGAAACAATGGAAGTACCTTCCTTGAAATCTACCCAATCGTATCCCTCTTCGTTGTTAGGTTTAGTAAACACCCTCACTATTTTGTCTTTCGGATCTACTATCCAATATTCCGCAATTTGCGCCAATTCATATTCATTGCGTTTAATCACATAATCATCCCGGCGATTACTACTGACAATTTCTACCACCAAAATGGGTTTTTCAGCAAAATCTAAAACTCCAGCCCCGATGCGATGAAGAACTTGCTCCCAAACAGTTTGGCTACATACTACCAAATCGGGAATTCGAGATGTATTTTCTTCCGTTCGCACACCCGTAGCTAAAGCATTCACCACTAAATCCAAGTTTCCAGTAGCAAAATAACGCTGGAACTTGTAGAGCAGAAACCTGCAAATATTTGTATGTAAGTGGGTAGATGCTGCCATAGGTACTAGTTTTCCTCTAACTAATTCATAGCGAACATCCGGTTCTCCTTCATATTCGAGATATTCTTGGAAGGTGGGCGCGCGCGGACTATTTTGTCTTATATCATACCAGATCCTCAGCTGTCCACTTTGTTTCTCTCGCGCCAAGGCTAAGGGGCGCAAAGGGACGCAATTAAGTTAAACAGCGGAAATTCAACTGCTGGTTCCAGTATCCGCGTTCATCTGCGTTAAGGAGCGGTTCACTTTCATTATCTTTATTTGGGGGCATCCATCCTCAGAAGCTGGTAATTGTCATGGTACGTGCTAACTGTCAAAACTTTCTACAGGTATCTGGGAAAGCAACCGCTGGACAATTCTCTTACCATTACCACCCCCTGCGGGAATAATGCGATGAGAAAGGACTGCTGGGGCCACAAACTTAACATCATCGGGAATAGCATAGTCCCTATTTTCTAAGAAAGCCAAAGCCTGGGTTGCCCGCTGCAATGCTACTGTTCCTCTGGGGCTGACTCCCAAGGTGATTTCCTCATCAGTACGAGATGCCCGCACTAAATTGAGCATGTATTGCTGCAACGACTCACTCACTTTTACTTTACTTGCTTCCTGTTGTAACTCTTCTACTTCAGCGAGAGAAACACAGGGGGAAAGTTTCTCAAAATCGATTTGATTTTGCTGTCGTTGCAGCATTTGTAACTCTTCTGCTGCGGTAGGATAGCCTAAGCTGAAGGAGAGGGTAAAACGATCCATTTGTGCTTCGGGCAAAGGGAAAGTGCCTTGATACTCGATGGGATTTTGGGTAGCAATGACAAAAAATGGTTTTGGTACTGGACGAGATTCCCCATCTATAGTAACTTGTTGCTCTTCCATCACCTCCAGTAAAGCTGACTGAGTACGGGGAGTTGCCCGATTTATTTCGTCAGCCAGGAGCACGTTGGTGAAGGCTGGACCTGCCATAAATTCAAACTCCCGGCTGCTGGGATTCCAAATATTAGTTCCGGTAATATCAGTGGGTAATAAGTCAGGAGTGCATTGAACCCGCTGAAACTTGCCGTCGATGGACCGAGCTAGAGATTTAGCCAGGAGGGTTTTCCCCACTCCCGGCACGTCTTCCAGCAGGGCGTGTCCCTCGCTCAGCAGTGCTACCATAACTAAGCGTATGGCATTAGCTTTGCCAACAATAGTACGACCCAAATTATCGGTCAAGGTTGAGATTTTTTCTTGCATAGTAATGTTATTGCAATTTTAATATGTACTATTGTTAGTAAAGTTAGATTGAAACAGGGTTCTAGCCAGTTGGCAATCCTCAGCAATAGTAGCTTTGAGAGCCTCAAGAGAGGAAAACTTTTGTTCAGAGCGCATAAACCTATATAAGCTAGCAGTAATTGTTTTGCCATACAAGTTTCCAGACCAATCTAACAAGTGAACTTCCACTGTAGTAGTTTTACCATCAACTGTGGGGCGACAACCTACGTTCATAACTCCTCTTAGGGTGGGGGCAACTCTTACCAAGTAAACTCCTCGTCTGGGGAGAAACTTATTGGGGGGTATTTGGAGGTTGGCGGTGGGAAAGCCTATTTTGCTCCCCAGCCGAGCACCTTGGACTACCTTACCTGTTAGACTATAGGCACGTCCTAGTAGTCTATTAGCTAGGGGAATATCACCTTTTTGGAGGGCTGTGCGAAGGTGGGAGGAGCTAATACGAATCTGTTTTTCATGGTTATTTTTAGGAGTTGTTTCCAGAGATGCGATGGATACTTCCACACCGAATTGAGAAGCGATCGCCTTTAAATCTTTCGCCGTTCCCGTCCGCCGATGACCAAAGCGAAAATCTTCGCCAACGCTAATAAAAGATACTTGTAACTGCTCTACCAATATTTTGGCCACAAATTCTTGAGGAGAAAATTGAGCAAGAATCTTGTCAAAGGGTAAAAGAACTAATTGTTTAATTCCCAATCTTTCTAGCTCTTGAATTTTTTCTGGTAAGGGAGTGAGCAGCTTGCTAGTGACCCCCGTAAAAAACTCCTGGGGGTGGGGATTAAATGAAACTACAGTAGGAACGCAAGCCTTGTGCTCTGCTGTTTTATTTTGTTGTTTATGGACAGATGGGGCAAGATCCAAAGGATGGTTGACATACCGTAAAATCGGTTGGATTACTTGCTGATGCCCTCTATGAATACCATCAAAGTTTCCGAGGGCGATGGCGTTTGGCTTTAAAACTTGATTTGTTGAAGATGTTACCCACACACTGCAATTTTGCTTTCTTTTTTTGTTTCTGATAGAGAGGCGAACAAATCAATGGATTCACCTTCTCGAGCTAAGATTGTCCCTGGTAATGCTGTATGTGCTTGTTGGGCAATACCATCGAGGAAATCGTCGTCGTGCAGAGGTTCGTGGTGGAAGATTACCAGCTTTTTTACGGATGCTGCTTTGGCTAATTTCACTGCTTCCTGCCAAGTAGAATGTCCCCAGCCGACTTTACTTGATTTTAGATCGTAGTATTCTTCGTCAGTATAAGTGCAATCAATAATCACCACATCAGCTTTATGAGCTAGTCGAAAAATATTTTCATCTAACTCATCTGGCAAATGTTCTGTATCTGTAATATAAGCTGCTATTTTATCACGCCAGTTTACTCTATAGCCTACCGCTTCTCCAGGATGATTTAGCTTGGCAGTGTAGATAGTAATGTCTCCCAAAACCAACTTTTCCCCTATTTCCAGATCGTAAAACTGAAGATCTGCCTGCATAATTTGTAAGGGAACGGGAAAGTTGGGGTGAAGCATCTGTTCGTTAAGACACTGTTTTATCGTTGCTCCACTGGGTGTTCTAGCTCCATAGATTTTGAAAGTATTGCCTTTGATGAAAGCGGGGCTGAAGAAGGGAAAGCCTTGAATGTGGTCCCAGTGGGTGTGGCTAAAGAATAGGTGAGCGGACACTGGCATTTTTGAAAGCAGGGACTGACCGAGAACGCGCAAGCCAGTACCGCCATCAAAAATGAGCCGTTCGCCACCTACTTCCATCTCAACACAAGAGGTATTTCCTCCGTAACGGACGGTTTCCGCTCCAGGACAGGGTATACTTCCTCTGACGCCCCAAAAGTTTATTTTAAATTGGTTTTGCATCATAGATATAGATCTTTTTCATAAACTGCCTGATATGCTACCTTATACCTAGACTTCTTGAGAAAGTCATCTTTTACTTATCTGAAAGTATACTAATTACAATTAAAATTGCTCATATTCATTGATAAGATTATAATAAATTTAATATTATTCTCTTTTACAAGAAAAGCTCTCTTCTCCTCAACGTCCGAGATCATGCATAGCGGCGATCGCCGTCACACATTTTGCCGTTACTGCTTCCAAACTATCGCGCTGGGTGGAGTTCGGTGGTGCTATAGGTTCGCCTATTCTCACCGTCACGGGTACGGATTTGGGGAATTTTGACCCCTGAGAAAATATTTTTTCCGTTCCCCACAAACTCACTGGTAGTAGGGATGCTCCTGTTTTCGCTGCTATCATGGCTGCACCTAATTTGGGAGAGGTTATGCGACCATCAGGAGTACGAGTTCCCTGTAGGAATATACCTGTTGCCCAGCCTTCTTTTAAAGCGTTCATAGCAGCCTTAATCGCACTGCGGTCTGCTTCTTGCCTCTTCACCGGGTAGGCACCGTATAATTTCATCCATTGCTTTAATAGGGGAACCGCAAATAATTCTTCTTTGGCCATAAAAGCAACGGGACGACCGACGCCGCAGGAGAGGATGGGCGGATCCAAGTTACTAGCATGATTGCTTACTACCACAACAGGTCCTTGAGTTGGTACTTTTTGTCCTCCATAGATTCGACCGCGAAAATATACCCGCAGGATAGGAGCCACTACCGACCATTTTAAATAGTGATAAAGTATCAAGCTGGAAACTGGTTCTCTATTGTTTGTCATTTGTAAACCGCAGATGAACGCAGATAAACGCCGATGAATACATATGATGGTAATGGTAAGATAGATTTATTTTTGTTGAAAGTTATTTATATCTTCAAATCTACTAATATTATTTAAGTTAACCTCAGGATATGTTCTTTTGAGCAACCCAGTTAATACCTTACCTGGTCCTACTTCTACTACTGCTGTAATTTCCTCTTTTGGTAATTCTAACATGATTTCCCGCCACCGTACCGTTCCGGTCATTTGTTGGATTAACCTTTGTTTCAGCTCTGCACCGTTGATCTGGGCTGAAGGGTTAACGTTAGATAGTAATGGTATTTTTGCATTAACAAAGTTAACTAACTTTAATACAGCTTCAAACTCTGTTGCTGCTTTTTCCATTAATGGGGAATGAAATGCACCCCCTACTTTTAAGGTAACTTGTTTTCGCGCTTTTACCTGGGACAATATTGTATCCACTGCTTCTGGGGTACCGGAAATAACTACTTGCGCAGCACTATTGTCATTGGCTAGAACGACGCCTGGGGTTTTTTCAAGACTTTTTTCCAGCTGTTGGCGGTCAAATTTCATCAAAGCCGCCATTTTTCCTCCCGCAGCGGTATCCATCAATTCGGCGCGACGCTTAACAAGGCGCAATCCAGACTCAAAATCAAATACCCCAGCAGTATAAAGGGCTACGTATTCTCCTAAACTGTGACCTGCTAGTAGGTTTGGTAGCCCTACACGAGCCACGAGCAAGTCGGCGAGAATGGATTCAATTGTGTAGAGACAAGGTTGAGTGTAGAGGGTACGAGATAATGTTTCTTCTTCTCCTTGGCAAATGTCTAAGATAGACCAACCTAAAATTTCCGAGGCAGTTTCTAATTTAGTGCGAGCTGTGGGGATGTCTTTCAAATCCACTCCCATTCCTACTGCTTGCGAACCCTGTCCAGGAAATACCCATGCTGTTTTAGTCATTTCATTTATCCCCATTGAAAAATAGCTGCTCCCCAAGTGAGTCCTGCTCCGAAACCTGAAGTTGCGATGACGTCTCCTGATTTAATTTTACCCTGTCTTATTGCTTCATTTAGTGCGAGGGGAATGGAAGCTGCTGAAGTATTACCGTGGCTTGCTACATTGCTAATGATTTTTTCTGGGGGAATGGTTAAACGATTGGCCACTGCATCCATAATGCGCTGATTGGCTTGATGCAAAATCAGCCAGTCTACTTGCTCTACTGAGAGCTGGGCGCGAAATAGGGCTTTTTCGATTACTTCAGGGACTTTTTCCACTGCAAAGCGGTAGACTTCACGACCATTCATAGTAATTGCTTCATAGGTTCCTTTACTGACAGATACCTCTGAAGTTAGGGTTGCAGGAGTTGGACAATAGGGAGCATTCAGGCAAGCATTTTGGCTCCCATCACTACATATTTCAAATCCCAGCAGGTTATCTTTCTCTTCAGTTTTTTGGCAGACGACAGCTCCTGCTCCATCACCAAATAAGACGCAAGTGCTTCGATCTGACCAATCTACCCAACGAGATAAGATATCTGCGCCAATGAGCAGAACATTTTGATAGACACCTGTTCTAATGAACTGAGAGGCTGTCACTAAACCGAAAACAAAGCCAGAACAAGCTGCTGTCAGGTCGAAAGCTACGGCTCTATTTGCTCCTAGGAGGTTTTGAATTTTGCTCCCACTGCCAAATAGGTCGTCTGGGGTTGAAGTTGCTAGAATGATTAGGTCGATCTGGTTCGGGGTAATTCCCGCCATGGCGATCGCCTCTTTACCTGCCCTAGCTGCTAGTTCACTCAGAGATTCAGCTGGCTTGGCTAGATGTCTTTGTCTTATCCCCGTTCTAGTTCTAATCCATTCATCTGAGGTATCTACTATTTGACTGAGGTCCTGATTTTGCAGCACCTGTGATGGTTTGACACCACCGCTTCCAGTAATGGCTACTCCCCCATGGTTCCCTTTCAACGTTTTGCTCCCTTTCCTATAACATAGCTAGACTTTAGCTATTCTGCTACTACTTGAGTCGTTGCTTTTGTCTTCCATTGACTTAATCCGTTCTAGTACTTGATTCTCGATAGCATCAGACGCCAGACGAATAGCATTAAAGATGGAAGGAGCTCTAGAACTACCGTGACCGATGACGCAAACCCCCGCCACGCCAAATAACAATGCTCCTCCATGTTCTGCGTGGTCGATGCGCTGTTTAATCCGCCCCAAATTCTCTTTTAATAAAGCGGTTCCCAATTTACCTTGTATTCCTCGGGGCAATTCCTCCCGCAATATTTGCAGCATGACCTCCCCAATTGCTTCAGCGAATTTGAGGACAACATTTCCCACAAAGCCATCGCAGACAATAATATCAAAGCGTCCCGAAAGAATGTCTCTTCCTTCCGCATTGCCAATAAAGGGGATCTGTTCGTTTGTTGTTAGTAATTCGTGGGTCCGTATCGCCAGGTCGTTGCCTTTGGATGATTCCTCACCAATATTCAGCAGTCCTACTTTGGGTTCTGGCACACCGAGGGCGTATTGGCTGTAAATCGTCCCCATGAGGGCAAACTGCTCTAAATACTTGGGACGACTGTCAACGTTGGCTCCTACATCCAGAATAATTGCCGATTTCCCTGGTATCAGGGTGGGGAAAATGGCTCCAATGGCTGGACGAGCAATACCTTTAAGGCGACCTAACCGCAGGGAAGCTGAAGCCATTGCTGCTCCAGAATGTCCGGCTGAAACTACTGCATCTGCCTTTTTTGACTTGACTAAATCCATGGCCACGTTAATAGAGGCTTTGGGTTTGCGGCGAATACCTGTTAAAGGCTCTTCGTGCATGGTGATAAAATCCTCAGCCCCCACTATTTCTAGGGAACTAGAAGTGGGGTGTTTATGAAGGGCAGATTCAACTTGCTCCTTATCCCCTACCAGCAAAATTTCTACGTTCAGCTCTTCGGCAGCTTTGATAGCTCCGGCGACGATTTCTTGGGGTGCATGGTCTCCCCCCATGGCGTCTATAGC
>JACONB010000090.1:0-7027 GCA_014323965.1 Prochloron sp. SP5CPC1
TTTCAAACCCTTTGCCTGTTTAACGACATCCGACAGAGCATGGAGCTAGCGTCGCACCCCAAGGTGTCATGACCGCGATAACGTTTACCTTTCGGTGAGCTTGACCAACCGGGATAGCTTTGCACAGGTTTTACAAGCTTTAGCTAGGGTTTGTGGTTGGTCAATGCTCCAGCCCATAGAACAATAGTAACATATTTGTTACAGTGGCAAATTCTGCCAAGGTTTTATCTTGGTTCAGATGGACCCGGGTGTTCTACTGCACTATCCTCCACAAAAGGATAGTAATGCTCCACGTCTTTATCAAAAAATCCCAGAAAACTCCTAAAGGTGAGTTGGAAATGGCTAAACGTAGACAAAAAGAGATTTTGCGAAAATGAGACATAATGAATTGAAAAAAAAGGCTTTACAAAATCAGGAAGTCCAAGCCGCTTATGAAGCATTAGAATCAGAATTTGTCCTCTTGCGCCAAGAAGCTGAACTGCGTCCGCTCCAAGGTTCTGATGATACTTCTGGATCTCTTGCAGCTCCTTCCCCCGATGAAGTCCGAGACAAGCTAGAAGCGTTACAAATTATGGAAGAAGATATTGCTGATGCTGTTACTTGGGCGCGCGACTCATTACGATAATAATGCGAGTTGTATTGGATACGAATACAGTATTGTCTGCGCTGGTGTTTCGTAAGGGGCGATTATCTTGGCTGCGGCAGGTCTGGCAGCAGGGACAGCTTGTCGGGCTAGTTTCTGAGGCGACACTGAGAGAACTACGACGAGTTTTGAACTATAGCAAATTCAAATTCTCTAGCACTGAGCAAGAGGTTGACACACAGTCTTATTAAATGAATATTTGCCTTTTTGTGAATGTGTTGAAATTTCTAATCCACCACCTACGGTTCCAGAGTGTCGAGATCCAAAGGATACTCCTTTTTTGTGGTTAGCGACCCGCGCTCGCGCGGATCTGCCCATAGGGCAGCGCGCAGGGCAGGCAGATTACTTGGTGACCGGAGATCGGGATATCACTGCGCTGACAGACAAGTTCTCAGTTCCGATTGTGACGGGAGAGATGTTTAAGAGAATTGTGAAAAGAAACCCAACACAATAACACAGACCGTTTTTTATACCCCTTGACACATTGAGAAAAAGTCGCTACCATAGAGATAATGGTGTCACCTGAGCACCAAGGGGGAGTGATTTGAATTTCCTAACACAACCGGACACCAGAAACTGACAGTGAGACAAGATAATGACGGTATTAATGCAACAAACATTTGACAAAATTTTACTGCTTTCTGAAGAGAAACAAAATACTCTTGCTACATATCTATAGAAGCATATGGACGATAAGCAGCAAAAAGCTGAGAAAGAAAAGCGGATTAGGGAAGGAACCTATATCATTGATGATTTCAACGAAGAAACTCAACAAGCAATCAGAAATATTGAAGAATTTAAAAACTTAACGGTTTGTGAAAATCCAGACGATCTCTATAAAAAATTAGGCATTTCTGGCAAATACCATGACAGAGACCATATCTTTCCGAATAAGATATGAAACGTTGCCAAAATTGCTCAACACGCCCTCTCTTATCTTTACTCTGTGTCCTCTGCGTCTCTGCGGTTTAATCAAGGAACAGTTCTCCAATTAATAAATTAATTTATACATTAATATCTTATTAGAACATAAAAGTAATAAAATGACAGTAAATAAACCAAGAGATGTCCAAGTATATTTCATTACAGAAGATACCAGAGTAATGCGATCGCGCACTTGGGACAGACTCAAATTTGAAATAGAGTACGGGTTAAAAAGAGGTACCACAGCTAACAGCTTTTTAATTCAAGGAGAGAAAACCGCCTTAATCGATCCACCAGGAGAATCTTTTACTGAAATTTTTCTCACTGCATTAAAAGAAAGAATTAACCTCACAGACATCGATTATATCATTCTGGGTCATGTCAATCCCAACCGAGGGGTCACCCTGAAAGCAATACTGGAACTTGCACCCAATATTGCCTTAATCTGTTCCAATCCCGGAGCTATTACCCTTAGCAAAATTTTCCCAGAACAAGAATTAAAAATAACGGTGGTCAAAGGAGGAGAAACTGTAAATTTAGGTAACGGTCATCTCCTAGAATTCGTCCCCACACCGGACCCCCGCTTTCCCGATCGCCTTTGTACTTACGACACCATTTCCCAAATCCTCTATACGGACAAACTCTTTGGTGCCCATATCTGTAAGGATCAGGTCTTAGACGAAGGTTGGCAAGTCTATACCGAAGACCGTCGCTACTATTTCGATTGTCTCATGGCGCCCCACGCCGGGCAAGTCACCGCAGCCTTAGATAAACTGAGCAGTTTCCCAGCCAAAATATACGCTCCGGGTCACGGTCCTTTAGTTCGCTATGGTTTAACAGAATTAAATGTAGCCTATCAAAAATGGGCAACCCAACAAAAGCTACAATCAATAAATGCTGTTTTAATCTATGCTTCAGCCTATGGAAATACCGCAACCCTAGCCCAGGCCATCGCCCGGGGTATTACCAAAGCGGGAGTGGGGGTAGAATCCATTAATGCAGAATTTGCCGAACCGGATGAAATCAAAGCAGCAGTGGAAAAATCAGCTGGCTTTATCTTTGGTTCCCCTACTCTTGGTGGTCATGCACCGACCCAGATCCAAACAGCCTTAGGTATAGCCCTAGCCAATGGGAATAAAAATAAACTGGTGGGGGTATTTGGTTCCTATGGTTGGAGTGGAGAAGCCATCGATTTGTTAGAAAGTAAATTCCGGGACGGCGGCTATACCTTTGGCTTTGAGACAATTCGGGTCAAATTTAAACCCACTGACGTCACCCTCAAATACTGCGAAGAAGCAGGAACAGATTTTGCTCAAGGATTGAAAAAAGCGCAAAGAGCACGGAAACCTAAGGGGGTAGGGAGTGCAGGGGCGCGGACAGAACAAGCTTTGGGTAAAATTGTCGGCTCTCTCTGCGTCGTAACTACGCAGCAAGGGGACTTGGGTGGTGGAATGCTGGCGAGTTGGGTATCTCAAGCTACCTTCAATCCCCCCGGTTTTACAGTAGCGGTAGCCAAAGAAAGGGCGATCGAATCTTTGTTACATACAGATGCGTCATTCGTCCTCAATATTTTGCAGGAAGGGAATGAAAAGGCTCTCATGAAACAATTCCTCAAACCTTTTGCACCAGGAGAAGACCGTTTTGCCAATTTGGCGGTAAAAATAGCAGAAAATGGTTCTCCCATTCTTCAAGATGCTCTCGCTTATCTGGAATGTCGGGTAGCAAATCGGATGGAATGTGGGGATCACTGGGTTATTTACGCGGTAGCAAAGAAAGGAGAGGTGTTGCAAAATTCAGGAGTAACAGCCATCCATCACCGCAAATCCGGCAGTCATTATTAAGTTGCCTCCAACTCTCTCGTATCGTGCGCCTCTGTGGTTCAACGAATGCGCTCCAGTCCCCACCCTCAGCTTGCGGGGTGGGGAGGTAGAGCGCGGCAATTGAGGGGTTCGATGCCCCGATAATTGCCAGCTTGACATTGTATCTTCACAGGAATTAAAATACGATTGTCCTTGTGAAGAAGATCATGAAGCAAGTCATCACGGCAAAGTTAAAGTTAAAGTTAACGAGTAAGCAAAAGCAATCTGTGAGACAAACAACCTTGGCTTATCGTGACGCAATGAATTATGCTTCACAAGTAGCTTTTGTGAATAACAAGTTGAGTAGTGCAGCCAAACTACAAAAGTTGGTCTATTACGATATCAGAGAAAAATTTAACCTTCCTGCTCAGATGTCGTGCAATGTCCCTCGTCAAGTGGCAGCTACATACAAAAGTTTATGGAGCAAGGTAAAACAAAACGTTAATAAACTAAAAAAATTATGCTAAAAAAGCGATATAAGGGCTTAGACCAAGCCCCTAAATTTATCTCTCGTACGACTACGTTAAACTATCAGCGTGATTACTCTTTTAAGGCTAATCGTGCCGTTAGCCTTAGTACCTTAAATGGTCGGATTGTTGTACCTTACGATGGTTATAACAAACATATAGACTTGATCAAAAACGGTGTCAAGATTGGAGCTGGTAAGATTGTTTACCAGCGTGAGTCTAAAATTTACTACTTGATGGTAAGTCTAGAAGTAGAACTACCTGACATTGACCCAAACCGAATAACAAGAGTGTCTGGCGTTGATGTTGGACAAAGATACCTGAGTGTGGAAACAGACCTCACTAACCAGTGTAAATTCTACTCAGGAAAAGCTGTTAGACACAAGGCTAATTGTTATCACAAGGCTAGACAATCATTGCAGCGTCAAGGCACTCGTTCAGCAAAGCGTAGATTGATTGCTTTGTCTGGGAGAGAGAGACGGTTTATCGCTGATGTCAACCACCAAATCAGTAAGCAGATTGCTAAACCTAATAGCCTAATTGGACTAGAAGACTTGACTCGAATACGGGAAAGAATCAAGTCTAAGACTGGCAAAAAGGCAAGTAAGAAACAGCGCAAAGCTAATAGAAATAAAGCTAAATGGTCATTCGCTGAATTGCACAGCTATATTGACTACAAAGCCAATCTAAATGGCTCTCTAGTCACTAAAGTGCCGGCTCATTACACTTCGCAAAGTTGCGTAAAGTGTGGACATACATCTAGAGCTAATCGACCCAACAAAGGACTATTATTCCGTTGTGAATGCTGTGGCTATCAGTTGCACGCTGATTTGTTGGGAAGTCGAAATATTGCCTTAAGAGCGTTACTTGTTCGGCAGGACTGGATGAGTACGGGGATTTTGTCAGCATCCCCTAATATGTCAGACGATGAAACCAAAGCTGAGATTCTGCAAAGATTCTCAGAGTTGCGGTGGAGTCTAGATGCAAGCTCCGACCTCAGCGATAGCGGATCGGAGTAGTTGACTTAAAATAGTTACCTTGAAACAAAGACTCGATACTTTATTAGTAGATCTCAACCTTTGCGAATCTCGCTCCAAAGCAGGACTGCTGATTCGGGCGGGGGAAGTTAAAGTTAATCAGCGGATAATAGATAAACCAGGTACCGAGGTAGATCCTGCGGCTGAGATTGAGCTGAAACAAAAACCCCCCTATGTATCTCGCGGCGGGGTAAAATTAGCTAGAGCCCTTGAGGTATTTGCCATTGATATCCGAGGGCGCATTTGTCTCGACGGCGGCATTTCCACAGGGGGTTTTACCGACTGTCTCCTGCAAGCAGGGGCAAAACAGGTTTATGGAGTGGATGTAGGCTACGGACAAGTGGCCTGGAGCATTCGCCAAAATCCCCAGGTGGTATTAAAAGAACGAACTAATTTTCGCTACCTCACTCCCACTAATTTATATGGTAAGAAAAGGGCTGCTGATTTTGGCGTCATGGATTTATCCTTCATTTCCCTGAGGAAAGTCCTAGATGTGCTGTGGAACCTACTGGTATCTCCTCGGGAGGTAGTATTGCTTATAAAGCCCCAATTTGAAGTCGGGCGAAATCTGGTGGGGAAGAAAGGAGTTGTTCGCAACCCGATTCATCAAGCCGAGGCTATCAGCCAAGTATTAGCAACAGCGAAAAAGTTAGGATGGCAATATGAAGGTTTAATTCCTTCCCCCATCGTCGGACCTGCTGGAAATATCGAGTATCTTCTCTGGCTGAGTACAAACAGTCGAAATCCAGGAATACAAGTATCGGATATTCAACAAGTTACCAACCAGGCAAGGGCACTTCTTCAATAGAATTTTAAAGGAATCCCCACCAAGAACTAAACTTTTTGGCTAGTTTAGAGACCTCCGGCGTTCGCCAAACCCAGAATAACAGCAGCGCCGAGAATATGACCTAAGCTGGTGGTGGCTAGTAATTCGGGAACGCCAAAGTTTTTCCACAGGGCTGGCTTGGGCAAAGGTAATTCAGGACCATTCCCCGCATTTTTAATGGCAAAGCGACCCACCACAATAGCAAAAATGTTGCAGGTAATCATGACCACGGCAACGGATAAATTCCACTCTACGGTTACGGGTACAGTAGATTGGAGGGCGATAAATAAACTGTTATGAATCAAGGTGTCCTCTCCTGGGTATGCTAAATTTCAATGTAGTCAGGGATTATATAAATCAATGCAAGGGTTTTTGGGAAAAAATTAACATTTCTTCAAGGTACGAGCTACTAAAACAGACTGATTGGTTCATACTGAGACTATGCGTGTTAAAATATGCGGCATTACGAAACCGGAACAGGGTAAAGCGATCGCTCTTTTAGGAGCAACTGCCTTGGGATTCATCTGTGTCCCCTCCTCATCACGCTTTGTTACAATAGCACAAATTCAAAGGATTGTAAAGATGCTGCCACCAGAAGTTGACAGAATTGGGGTTTTTGTCAATTCTGACCTAGAGGAAATAAGTCGAGCAGTCGCAGCAGCAGGTTTAACTGGGGTTCAACTTCACGGGGATGAATCTCCCCAATTTTGTCAGCACTTGCGACATTTGCTACCAAATGTGGAAATTATCAAAGCTTTGAGAGTTAAAACTCCCGATTCCTTATCAAGGGCTACTGCCTATAGTAATTGTGCTGATACCTTGTTGTTGGATGCTTACCATCCCCAGTTACTGGGGGGTTCGGGTAAAACCCTAAACTGGGAAAGTTTAGCAGCATTTCGACCTCCTCTACCCTGGTTCCTCGCTGGAGGACTAACACCTGAAAATGTCTTGGACGCTTTGAGGATAGTTGCTCCGAGGGGTATAGACTTATCCAGTGGTGTGGAAATAGCCCCTGGAGATAAGGACTTAACCCAAGTTGCCCGATTGTTCCAGGTAATAAATCAAGCCTAAAAGAAACTTGGTTGATGGCGAATCAAGTTCAAAAATTCCTCGCGAGTTTTTTGCTCTTCTTGAAAAACCCCAACCATGGCACTGGTAACAGTCCAAGAACCGGGTTTTTGCACTCCTCGCATCACCATACACATGTGGGTTGCTTCCATGACTATAGCGACTCCCTGGGGTTCCAAAACAGTCTGAATCGCTTCGGCAAT
>JACONB010000090.1:7058-13151 GCA_014323965.1 Prochloron sp. SP5CPC1
GTACCTGCAACCGCCGGGAATACATTTCTACGATGCGAGCCAGTTTGCTCAAACCAACTACCTTTTGATTGGGGATATAAGCCACGTGAGCTTTACCGATAAAGGGGAGCATGTGATGTTCGCAAAGGCTAAAGAAATCAATATCTCGCACTAAAACCATCTCATTATGGCCTTCGTCGAAGATGGCATTATTAACGATTTCTTCCAGGGATTGATTGTAGCCTTGGGTGAGGAATTGCATCGCCTTAGCCGCCCGCTTAGGGGTTTTCAGCAGTCCTTCTCGCTCTGGATCTTCCCCAACTGACTCTAACATAACCTTAACAGCTTTCATCATTTTCTCTTTGACTGCTTCTGAAGGTGGCTTGATTTGGGGTTCTTTGCCTTTATGAGTATTCCGATCTGGTCGTGGCCAAATAGGATTTGCTATTCTGCTAAGAACATCACTAGACTCAAGAGTTGGGGAAAGTTTAGAACCATTAGAGCTGTTGGAATCCTTGGAGTCAGTTGTTGTCATAATTTATAATCAAAAGGGAAACTTTTACTTGGTAGGTTGGGAGGACTGACGGATTTGGCTAATGTTACAAAATGTTACTTTGTTCATCATAGCATCCAAACCGTAAGTCTATACACAAGATTTGAGAATCTTCTCCCATTCCTCCCTATTCCCCGACAGAGTGAAAAACGCCAATAGAGCGAAACTTTTGGTAGCGCAAATCCCGACGCTGCTCTGGCGTCATCTGCTCCAGTTGCTCCAGATTGGACAAAAGGGCTTTTTTCAGAATTGCTGCGGCAGCGAGAGGATCGGCGTGGGCACTGTTGGGGGGTTCCGGGAGGATTTGGTCGATAATACCCAATTCTTGCAAATCTCTGGCAGTGATTTTCAGGGCGATGGATGCTTGTTCTGCTTTTTTGGCATCTTTCCAGAGAATGGCAGCACAAGCTTCGGGACTGGCGACGGTGTAAACGGAGTGTTCAAACATAAACAATTTATCCCCGACACCAATGCCTAGAGCGCCTCCCGAACCTCCTTCCCCAATAACAGTACAGATAATGGGAACTGAGAGGCTGAACATTTCCCGCAGATTGTAAGCGATCGCTTCTCCTTGTCCCAGTTTCTCAGCTTCTACCCCTGCCCAAGCCCCTGGGGTATCGATAAATGTTAAAATCGGCATGGAAAATTTGTTGGCATGTTCCATTAAACGCATGGCTTTGCGATAGCCACTAGGAGCTGGCATACCGAAGTTCCGCACCACGTTATCCTTGGTATCTCGGCCTTTTTGGTGTCCCAACATGACCACGGGACGGCCACCTAAACGGGCTACGCCCCCAACCAGGGCTTTGTCGTCATTGCCACCGCGATCGCCATGGATCTCGAACCATTCATCGGTAATGGCCTGGATATAATCTAGAGTAGAAGGACGGCGAGGGTGACGAGCCAGTTGCAACCGTTGAGCTGGGGTTAAAGTACTGAAAATCTCTTTGCGCAGCTCTACTGCTCTCTCTTCTAACTGCCCGATCTGCTCGGAGACATCCACATTATTTTCTTGTGCCAGTTCTTTAATCTGCTCTATCTTGGATTCTAACTCGTAAAGGGGCTTCTCAAAATCCAGCATGAAGATTCGGCGCTCAGTTTTGGCCATAGTTTGCTTTTACTATCAACTCTACGATTATCTTCCATCGCCTCTTTGTTTGCAAAGAGAATCTTAAAAGTAATTTAACATAACATAGTTAGTTTATGTACATTTAATAAATTGCTCAATCTCTCTCATATTCTTTTCTCTGCGCTGACGGCGTTCAGCGGTTAATTTTTATCCCCTATGAGCCTTAACGCTGGGAGCACTTGTGCAAAAACCCCATCCCAGTCTCCTGGACTACTTTGACGAAATAGTCTCATAGTAGGGTACCATGACCAGCGCCAGTCAGGAAAAGAAGGAAGTAGAGTCCAAACTAACTTTCCCATGGCTCCTGCCAAATGAGCTACAGCAGTGTCCACAGAAATAACTAAATCTAACTGATTAATTAAAGCCGCAGTATCAGCAAAATCCTCTATTAGGGGACTCAGGTTTTGTATTCGTTCCTCATTCCGAAAACTGTCCAGTTCGGATGAATATTCTCCCACTTGTAAACTGAATAGGGTGACACCTTCCACAGCAAGTAGTCTGGTAAAATAGGATAGGGGGCAATCTCTCGTTGAGTTTCCCTCTCTCAAACCCAGTCTCTTCTCTCTTTCACGAGCACCACTAACCCACACCATACCCACTTTTATCTTAGTTGTTTCTGGAATATAAGGAATCGTTGGTAGGCTGTCTGGAAACTGAAGTTGGAGATTAGGAAAGTGGATATAGGGAATTTCTCTTGGAATAGTATCTAGGGTGGTCGAAAGGCAGTAAGGTAACCTCAGAAGGGGAGCATGAACTTGGAATTTTGGTAAAGCATCTTCTTTTACCAATCGGTGGATTCCTTGGACGACGGAAAATAGGCGTAAGAGAGGTTGAGGGCAAGCAAAAATAACTTCTGCTCCTGCTTCCTGGACAAGAGGAGCGTAGCGAATAAACTGGATTGTATCTCCATAGCCTTCGTCTGCATGTAGCAAAATGGTCTTTCCATTTACTTCAGAACCATCCCATATTGGTTCGGGAAAACAGTCAGGAGCTTTGAAAAATTCCCTTCTGTGTTGCCAGGGATACTTTTCATATTCAGCAAAGCCTCCTTTGAGATCGCCACTCATCAAGAGAGAAATAGCCCGATTCCAGCCAGCTCCTATGTTCTCTGGCTCTATCTCTAAAACTCGCTCAAACCAGGAAATGGCATCAGTGGTATATCCAAACTCTGCGCAAGCAACCCCAAGGTTGAAGCAGATGGCAGAAGAATGGGGTTCTAGAGACTGTGCTTTTCGATAAAATTCCAGGCATTCTTTAGCGCTGTTTTGAATATAAGAAATCCTGCCCATACTAACGTAGTAGCTGGAATTGTTTGGCTCTAGTTGGGCAAGCCTTTTGTAGAAATTCAGAGCTTGCTTCAGCTTCTCTAATCTCCAAGAAAAGGCAGCAAGGACTTGCAAAACATCAATCCGATTTGGTTCGGTAGCTAGCAGCTCACGACAAACTCTTTCCACCTCGTGGTAATTTCCCCCACGATACTGCTCCAAAGCATAAGCTATACTTTCCTTTGTTTCTGATGCACTAGTTTTGTCGTTGCTCATCAAATAGCTCTACCTAGATTCTAAACTAGAAGTTCTCTAAAGTCTTATTGAATGGATTAAACTGATAGCGATTATTTAAGTCTGTCTCACCGAAAATATTGAAGAGATAGGTGGGTTTTGGGGATGGAACCCCTTGGGCTGGGATGGAGCGAATGTTGTGGATAGCATCCGGTTGTTTCATCCCCAAGACAGGCTACAATACTCCAGTTACCATGGTTGTGAACCAGGAAGTTAGCATAATAATGAAAGGATAACCTGGCTCTTTATAAAGAGAATGGGCGGAAGAAAGAGTTTCTGGATCTGGCTCTGGGCAAGCTTCAAATATCCAATTCACTCACTTCCGCAATAGTAATTACTTGAAGATTACTGTAGTCTCTCTCAGCACGGCGAAGCTCTGCTCTAGCAGAAGCTAGATTGCGTTGTAGCCGACTAGTTTCTGAGACAATCCTACTCTCAAGGGCTTCCAACTGCCTATCAATTTGCTCTAGTTGGTTCATACCCTGCTGAATATCACCTTGTAACTGCTGTTTTTGGCTTTGGAGCTGAGAGTCATCAATGTGGATAATAACATCCTCAGCTTGTACCAGTTGATTTTCTTCCACTTCAATATTTTGAATGACTCCATCTCTAGCCACCTGAACTAACCGGAGTTCCCCTGAGGGGCGAATAATGGCTAGAGCTTTGATAGTGACATTGTATCTAAAAACCCCAGACAAGGTAAACAGGGAAAAAAAGGTAGCCAGTAAGCTGAGACCTCCTAATGTTGTCCAACGACTAATAGGAGGCAGAAAATCTTCCGGTCTAGCCGTAGGAAGAGAAGTTGGAACGATTGCCATTTCTTGAGATTCTGACTTTTCTGAGTTCATAGGATTTCACGGCGTAGGTTGGGTTGAGGGAACGAAACCCAACATTGGCGGATTTTGGCGACTTTCTACTTGTCTAATCTATCACAATATAGAGATGGGCAATGCCCATCCTACCGGGTTTTAATCACCACAGTATTTAATTTTGTTTCCAGATTCAGTTCTCCCAATCCTGGTTCTTTAACCGTTCCATGGGGGCGGATGCGAATTAAATAAAAGCCTTTAGTATCAATTGCTTGTATTGGCTGTTTTTCTTCTGTTATCTGACACCAACTGACGGGTAAACTGGCTCTGTTATAGAGAGTTAAATATATATTATAGCTCTTACTAATTAAGGAATTTACTTCCAGTTGCAAAGATTGACCTGGTTGTAAATAACCATAAAAGAACTGAGTATCTGGTGCGCCTACGGGTAGATATTCTCTTTGTACAAATGACTCGGGAAACCATTTCCGGTAGCGTAAGAGAGTAAATATATAGTAATGGAGTGCTGTATAAAACCAATTATTCTTTTCACTCAAATTTTGATAGAATTTATTTATATCCCTAGGAACTGTTTTAGACTCAACTATTTCTACGCCGTCTACTTTAACATTGGGTAATATTATTGTTTCATACCAATGATAGTATCTTAATCCCAGGGTATATTTTCCAGGAGGTAGATCTAAAGATTGTTTTTCATTAGCAGACTCTAGAGTAGCGATAGTTTTGTAGCTGGGAAAACTATAAACTACAGCTATCCAAGATTGAGCAGAATTATTGGCAATTTCTGTATTGATAGACAGTTGAGATTTAACCAAAAATGGTCCGAGAGTGGATATAATAGCATGGGTATTCCACCTTGGCCCTTTAGTCATCAAAACTGGTAGACTGAGAGGAGTGTTTAAGGTTTCCTCTGATAAGATGCGCCACTGGGAAGCTTTTTCTTTATTAAGGGCTAAGTAAATAGTGAAGAGATTGCCAATAATAAATTTGCTGGCTTTGTAGAAGAGAAAAGATAAACAAGCGAGGATAATTTCCACAATTAATTCGTTTATTTTACAATTCTATAATATCACAAAGAGCATTGTCGCACCACCAAAGAATTTTCAAATATGAAAAATAATGGCAATAGTACCAAACGTTGGCGGTGCAGTAGTGCATAATCACTGGACGCCTTGGGCGGGACGCCAAAGGCGGTTGCTTACGCTTTGCTTCGCAAAGGTGAGACTGGAACCAGGAGGATAAATCAGCTTCCTCCCTAAAATCTAACAAAGCTTCCCTCAAGTCTTCCAGTTTTGACAAAGGTAGGGCGTCGATTTGGGAGATTAATTCTGATGATACCATCCCAAGACGACGATTGAGCAGCCGGAGCAGGAGCGATCGCTCTCCCTGCTGAATTCCCTGCTCCATTCCCCGCTTCATTCCCCGTTCAATTCCCTGCTCCATTCCCTGTTGGATTCCTTGTTGGAAACCTTCTGCCTTTATTGCTTAATACATCATGGATTCTTTCATAATATCTTGTCTCAATATTTGGGTAATGACGTCTCTAGAGTATAACAAACCAGCTAAAACAGCTGTGGATGCTGCTATGTTGCTTCTTTCTCTCTCTTGAGGTATTGTCTCGATTTTGCGAGCAACCGTAGCAAGAGTTTCTTTGGGGTGCGACTCGAAAGTCGCAGTAGTTAGTGGATGAAAATCCCACGGGGAGTAGTTTCCCCAGTCCCTGCCCTCAGGAGCATCAACAGCAATGGGGGTGTTTCATAGCTAGAGGGTTAAGTGGCTAAAGGTCTGCCAGGCGTGGGCGGATACAGTCTAAGGGAAGTCCGGTATGGCGAACATAAAGTGAAGCTTGTAACAACGTCATACTTCAAAGAGTTTAAGCGACCTGAAGAACTCTAGCCGGGCGATTCGTTCTTAGGGAAGTCGTGGCATAAGTCGCGTATAAACTAATATCAAATCCGGATGAGGGGTGTAGAATAAGGCCACAAATGGATGCAAAGAGAAAATGCCAAAGCGAGTAAAGCTAGAACCACACCTGAGTACGAA
>JACONB010000091.1 GCA_014323965.1 Prochloron sp. SP5CPC1
GTTGGGGGGTGGGTTGGCTGTTTAACCACCCGGTTCTAGAGCCTGGGACTAGCACGCATCCCAGGGTAGGTCTTTAACTCTTGCCGATAACGTAGTCCGAAAAGGACTGAGGCTGGTCAGCTACCTAAAAAGAGAGGCTAGAAGCCCCGTCTCTTTAGAGCGGGGTGCTGACCAAGAGCTGCTCAGTAACCGGATACAATCTTTGAGTTGAACATGGTTAAATTTTAGCACAAGCTTTTTACAAATAGCAAAGGGACTGAATCAACAGTGACTAAAATGAGCCAGTAATTGCTGCACAACTTGGTTTAAGCCCACAGAATGAGAAGCTTTGAATAAGATCCGATCGCCCGGTTGGACTAATGCTGTTAATCGCGAGCTTAAGTCCTTTTTATTATTAAAGCACTCCACAATTAAACCAGTAGCCCCCTCAGCAATAGCTTTTGCCTCTTCATTCTCAATTAAAATTAGCAGGCGCTCTAGATTTATGTCTCGGGCAGTTTCTCCCACTTGCCGATGTAATTGGCGAGAATGGTCTCCCAGTTCCTTCATGGTGCCTAATATAGCTATATGACGCTTTCCTGGAGTTTCTGCCAATAAATGGAGGGCAGCAATCATGGACTCGTAACCCGCATTGTAGGTTTCGTCCAGAATAATCACATCTTCGGCTAATAAATAACACTGCGCTCTTCCTGCGGGAAGGTTAACCGCCAATTTCTGAGTTAAAGGAGCCAGATCCACTCCTATTATTTTAGCCACTGCTATTGCAGCTAAATAATTGAGAGCATTGTGACGACCTGGTAAAGGTAAAGGGAAATCTCTTCTTTCCACTCTCAGGGTGGTAGAGTCAATTAGTTTCCCTGATATATCTCCTGTCTCTAAGCCATAGGTGACAGTTTCTCCTTGCCAAAATTCAGCAGCAGTTTGCAGTAAGAGGGGATCGGACCCATTCAGAACTGCAACCCCGGAGGGGGGCATGTTAGCCAGTAACTCGCACTTAGCAGCGGCGATCGCCTCCCTAGAACCCAACCTACCAATATGAGCAGTACCCACATTGGTAATGACGCCAATGGTGGGACGAGCTATTTCGGTTAAAAGAGCAATTTCCCCAGGAGCCCGCATAGCCATTTCGATCACCCCATAGTCATGGTCTGGGGTGAGGTCTAACAGGGTTTTCGGGACACCGATCTCGTTATTGTAATTAGCTACTGTTTTCAGTACTTGCCCTTGGGTACCTAAAACAGCAGCAATTAATTCTTTGGTTGTGGTTTTCCCCACTGAACCAGTGACTGCAATAACTGGAATTTGGAAGCGGTCACGCCACCAGCGAGCGATTTGCTGATAAGCATACAAAGTATCTCCTACCACTAATTGGGGTACTGAAAGGGAATCATGGGCTTTCTCAACAATCAGAGCCATGGCCCCCATAGCCACTGCCTGGTTAAAAAAGTTATGTCCATCAAAGTTTTCTCCTCTCAGGGCAACAAATACCTCCCCGGGAGCCATTGTGCGGCTATCTGTGGAAATCCCTGGGACTAAAGCCTTTTCCAGATTAGTATTCGAGGGATTTACAAGAGTTGTACTGACAATTTGACTTAGCTTACTTAGCGCAACATCGCTTAACATTAGACTGGATGGATTCGATTATTAATTACAGAACTTGTAACTGCTTCCGGGAAGAAACAGACTCTTTATGAACCAACATCAATGCTTTCACCTCAGCAGCATCGGCTGCTGCGGCATTCTGCAATTGTTCTTGCAGGTCTGGCATCACCGCTAAAGCTCTTGTCCAGTCAGGAATCTGTGCTCCTGTTGGGTCAGATAGAAATTGTGCTCCAGCATCTAAAATCAGCCCCTCAAAGATTTCAGTGGTAACTTCTTCCTTGTGGCGATCGTAGTGGAAATTATTGAACCGAGCATCCACAAAATACTGACGGGTCAAGTCTTGAGCTTCGCGGCGAAATTTCACCCGCAGGGCTTGGATATGGGACCGGGTTATCACTACTTGCTCTGTTTCCGTTAAAGTTCGCAAGACGGAGCGGAGAATGTCTCGACACATTTTTTGCAGCCCTTCATTACTAGAGTTACCGAGAGATTGGTGTTTGTGCTCGAAGACTCCTAGGTCAATTTGGGCAATTCGTTTGTGGGCAAGGTTACGATACACTTCTGCAAGCATTCCCATTTCTAGTCCCCAGTTACCGGGAATGCGGGTATTGAGGGCTAAATCGCTGGTGAGAGCAAATTCTCCAGAGAGGGGATAACGATAGGAACTAAGGTAGCGCAGATAGTCCCGATTGCCAAACAGTTCGGTCAATGCTCTCAGTAGGGGGGTGACAAATAACCGTACTACTCGTCCATGAAAACTGGGAGGATAACTTCCCAGACGGGCATAGTAGGCTTTATTAAAAGCGATGCCAAATTCTTTTTCTAGTAGAGGGAAGAGAAGCTTGAGGGGATAGGAACGGTCGTAGGTTGTAATATCTGCATCGTGGACGGCGATCGCTTCTGCGGTGATGGTGGCTACCCCTAATCCCAACCAAACTGCCCTCCCTTTACCTTTGAAACTGAGCAGGTCTAAACCTTTATCTTTTAAATCTTGCAGCAGTCGGGTGACGCGATCGCCATTTTCCCAAATTATGAGGGTGGGTTGGGGCAACACCTGGAAGAATTCTACAGCAGACGCATATTTTTCGGTGGTTTCCGCATAAAGACAGATGATAACTTGCTTGATGAAAGGGCAATGCTGGAGATGTTCGCGAATTCGAGTTAGTGCAGGTCGCTCTAATTCCTCGTATAGGGCTGGAATGATAACAGCAGTGGATTCGTTTTCAGCCAGCTGGGTTAATCTCGCTTCCAGAATTTCCAAGTCGCAACCAAAATCATGAATTGTTGTAATTAACTCTTGCTTATAGTCCATATAACTCCTACAATGTTTACACAACTTCACAAATTATCCCATGAAAGGGATATAACCTTCAATCCACAAGTCAGATCCGATTGATTCCCACTTCACCCGAGCAAGGGATAAAGCTTCTGTCATAGTGTTCAAACCCATATCTCCCACAGGTGTTGGAGCGGTTTTACCTCCAATTATTTTCGGGGCAATGAAAGCAATTATTTTTTGCACTGCCCGGTTTGCCATGGCCTCCCCTGCTAAAACTCCACCACATTCACCTCTACTCCCTTATTAACCAAATACCGCTGTTTCTCTGGATTTACCCCTTTCTCCGTTAAGACTACAGTGGGTGCCTTATTTGTTTCCCAAAGATGGCAAGTTGAGGGTAAATCTAAACTGCGACTCATCACCACTCGTAAGGGATTGTGGGTTGCAGCTCCATGGGTGGTGAGATGGGGATTATCTCGCCGCACCGTATTCCCCCCAACGATAACAGCATCGCAAGCTGCCCGCAATTGATGAACTTGCTGACGTGCTGCTATACTGGTAATCCATTGACTATGTCCCGTAGTGGTGGCAATTTTACCATCTAAGGTCATGGCATATTTTAAAATACCAAAAGAGCGTCCATATTTAATCCCATGACTAAAAGCTTCGTTCAATTGCTGACAATCTTCTTCTTCTACTCCTACTAACACTTCAATCCCTGCTGCTTTTAGTCTTTCTATCCCCTTTCCAGAAACCCGAGGGTCTGGATCTATCATTCCTACTACCACTTGAGCCACACCAGCGGCGATAATTGCTTCTGTACAGGGTGGCGTCCGTCCTTGGTGGTTGCAGGGTTCCAGATTGACGTATAACTTAGCTCCTCTGGCTCGTTCCATCGCCTCTCGGAGGGCAAAAACTTCTGCATGGGGTTGACCTGCCTCCGGGTGAAAACCTTGCCCGACAATTTTGCCATCTTTTACTATTATAGCACCTACTAAGGGATTGGGTGAGGTTCGCCCCAAAGCGCGGCGGGCAAGTTGAATGCACTTTTGCATCATCTCCCGGTCCAAGGGAGTGGCAAGTGATTTCAGTGTTTTTGTTTCCACCGATAGGATATGCTATAATAAGGCCAAAGTTATTATAACCTGTATTGAAAATTGATGGGGGAATCTATGAATCTAAATGTTGTTCATCTCGTTGGACGTGCTGGCATAGATCCAGAGATTAGATTTTTTGATTCCGGGGCGAAGCGGTGTAGACTCGTCCTAGCAGTGGACCGTCGCCGTAAAAACAACGACAAACCGGACTGGTTTGAGTTAGAAATCTGGGACAGGACAGCAGAAATTGCTTACGATTACGTCCGTAAGGGTAGTTTAATCGGCATTCAAGGTTCTTTGAAGATCGATAGGTGGAGCGATCGCAATACAGGCACTCCCCGCTCTAAACCAGTAATTCGGGTGGAGCGGTTGGAGTTACTTGGCTCAAAACGAGATAATGACCCCAGTATGGTAAGTAGCTACGGACAACCAGCAAATCAATTCTAATTGCCTATTGCTGACTCTCTCAAGATAGCAGGTCAGCACCCCGCGCTAAAGCTCTGTTGCTCTCGAGCCTCAAAGCGATAGCTAGTTGACCAGTCTAAGTCCTTCCCGGGCTACGTTTTTGGAGTCACGACACCCACGAATGCGTCGCTAGTTCATGGCCCTGTCGCTTGCGATTAAACAGTTTTACGAGGGGTAAGACAGTGTCGCAAGCCGAACAAGCTCTTAAAACATTGACGAAGCGAACTTAACCCTAGAAATAGGAGTATTTCGATTATGCGTGTATTTGTTTTGGACAAAAACAGAAAACCGTTAGATCCGTGCCACCCAGCAAAGGCAAGAATATTGCTCAAAGAGGGAAGAGCAAGGGTGTTAAGAAGGTATCCATTTACCATCGTCGTGCAAGATTTGGAGATAGAAAACTGTGTAACTCACGACCATCAATTAAAGATAGATCCAGGTGCAAAAATAACAGGTTTAGCGATTGTCCAAAACCATCGGGTTGTTTGGGGAGCTGAACTGACTCATAGAGGGTTTAAAATTAGAGACGCTTTGACGTCCAGAAGGCAGCTTAGACGCTCTCGTCGCAATCGTAAAACTCGGTATCGCCAGCCCAGATTTCTTAACAGGACAAGGCCAGAAGGTTGGTTACCCCCAAGCCTCATGTCACGAGTCCATAACATATTGACCTGGGTAAAAAAACTGATTCGTATCGTACCTATAGCTGGTATTTCTCAGGAATTGGTTCGGTTTGATACCCAGAAAATGCAAAACCCAGAAATTTCGGGTACTGAGTATCAGCAAGGTACTTTGTACGGCTACGAATTGCGAGAGTATCTTTTAGAAAAATGGAATCGAACTTGTGCTTATTGTGGAGCGAAAGACACCCGATTAGAGATAGAGCATATTAACCCGAAATCTCAGGGAGGCTCTGATAGGGTATCGAATTTGACTATTGCTTGCCATTGCTGCAATCAAGCCAAGGGAAACCAAGAAATAGAGAAGTTTCTATCGAAAAAACCTAACCTTCTCAAACAAATTTTGTCCCAAGCAAAGAAACCCTTAGCTGATACAGCGGCAGTCAATGCCACCCGGTGGAGATTATTCAACGAATTAAAGTTGACTGGACTTCGAGTTGAGGTAGGTTCACCCACCCCCCAACCCCCCTCCCGGGAGGGGGGCGAAGGGGGGTGGGTACAATCGCTGTCGTCAAAATTTACCTAAAACCCATTGGCTAGATGCTGCTAACGTTGGCTCTGTAGAGACTTTGTATGTTGAGGACTACCATTGCGAAGCTTTGCGAAGCAACCGCCCTTGGCGTCCCGCCAAAGGCGTCCCTTTGTCAATTACGGCTAAAGGGCATGGGTTGAGGCAGATTTGTAGAACAGATAAGTTTGGATTCCCGAAACGACACTGTTCAAGAAGAAAAATCCACAAGGGTTTTCAGACGGGCGATATTGTCAAAGCTATTGTCACCAAAGGGAAAAAGGTCGGTACCTATGTTGGTAGAGTTGCTACCAGAGCAACTGGTTCTTTTAATATTTCAACTGCTAATGGATTAGTCCAAGGTATTAGCTACAAGTATTGCAAATTTGTTCACAGAAAAGATGGCTATAGTTATCAATTTCACGGCGACTAAAGTCGCTAAGCATTTTCCTCCCCGGTCTAAAGACACGGGGTTTCCAACGACTAGGAGTTCCCCATGAAATATGCTCTGGTTCATGAGTGGTTGACCCCGAAAGCTACTGGGGGTTCGGAACTGGTAGTTAAAGAAATACTCCAATGTATTGATGCTGATATCTATGCTCTGATTGACTTTGAATCGGTGAATCCCGATAGTTATCTCTACTCGCGAACCATTGGCACTACCTTCTTACAGTACTTTCCCGCAGCCCGCAATGGGGTGCAAAAATAGCTATCGAACAACTAGACTTGCGACCTTATGATGTCATTCTCTCCTCTTCCCACGCCGTGGCTAAGGGGGTGCTCACCAGTCCTCAACAACTCCACATCTGTTATTGTCATACTCCCATGCGCTATGCTTGGGACTTGACTTTTGATTACCTCCATGGCAGCCCTTTAGGAAGAGGCATTCCTGGGATGATAACCCGGTTGCTACTGCACCAGCTACGTCAATGGGACGTCATTTCCGCTAATCGAGTGGATTATTTCATCGCCAACTCCCAACATACCGCAGGGCGGATTTGGCGGTGTTATCGTCGTGAAGCTAAGGTGATTTATCCTTCAGTTAATGTCCAACGGTTTCCTTTTCAAGAGCAAAAAGAAGATTTTTATCTCACCGTCTCTCGGCTGGTAAGTTATAAAAAGGTAGCTGCCATCGTGGCGGCTTTTAATGAGCTAGAACTCCCGTTAGTGGTCATTGGTGCCGGACCTCAATTAGAACAAATGGGCCGACTAGCTCAACCGAACGTGCAAATCCTGGGACAACAACCAGATTCTATCGTCGGGCAGTATATGTGCCGGGCAAAAGCATTTGTCTATGCTGCTTGTGAAGATTTTGGCATTGCCCTGGTGGAAGCACAAGCTTGTGGCACACCAGTCATCGCCTACCGGGGAGGTGGTGCGGCGGAAACAGTTATTGATATTCGTCAAAACCCCATGATGGGCACAGGTATCCTCTTTCCCTCCCAAGAACCAGCAGCTATAGTGGAAGCGATACGAACTTTTGAAGCATTAGAGGGGCAGTTTAGTCCAGAAAGCTGCCGCACCCAAGCCGCTAAATTTTCCCACCATATCTTTCAAAAATCTTATTGGGACTTCGTTACAAGCTGTTGTCAAGCACGGAACCTGGGTTAAATCTGCTCTATTTCTCAACGGATTTGCTTGAATTGGTCTTTTCTGGCTTTATGATTGGAGTCGTGTGGTGTGATGTGAAGGAGTAAGATGACTGCCAATAACCGATTTATAACCAATGAGCAAGGTCTAGTGAAGCCTTGGAGACCTTCCCAAGTCCAGGGAAAAGAGGGAATTTCCGCCAAACGA
The DNA here is from genome assembly GCA_014323965.1 of Prochloron sp. SP5CPC1. Classification (GTDB taxonomy): domain Bacteria; phylum Cyanobacteriota; class Cyanobacteriia; order Cyanobacteriales; family Prochloraceae; genus Prochloron. Next base: position 7,426 of record JACONB010000091.1, read on the forward strand.
ATATTTGATATTCTGTTTTCCTTATTTATTTTGATTTTCTTTGCCCCAGTCTATCTGGTGTTGGGTTACTTAATTGCCATCACCTCCCCTGGACCAGTTTTTTACATTCAGCAACGAGTGGGGAAAAATTATCAGCGCTTTGGGTGCATCAAGTTTAGAACTATGATGAGTAATGCCGACGAAATGTTGCAATCCATGATGGATATCTATCCAGAAATGCGTCAAGAGTTTGAAGAAAATTTTAAACTGAAAAAAGATCCGCGAGTGACTTGGATAGGAAAGTTTTTACGTCTGACTAGTTTGGATGAATTTCCCCAGTTTTGGAATGTTTTAACCGGGGACATGAGTGTTGTGGGGCCTCGACCTTTAGTTCCAGAAGAGTTGTGTAAATACGGTCATCGTATCGATAAAGTGCTGACCATTCGACCGGGTATTACTGGTTTATGGCAAGTATCGGGACGGAATGACATCCCGTATCCCAAGAGGATCAGGATGGATGTTTACTACGTCAATCATCACAACTGGTTGCTAGATTTGTGGTTGATTCTCAAAACCATGGTGGTGATTCTTTTTCCTCACAAAAATGGTGCTTACTAATTTATAATGGGAAACTAAAGGTGGTAAGATGTAAATTAATCCAACAATAGCTTACTACCTGTCTCTACCTATTCCCTATTCGTTATGACACAATCTAAGATAGCTTTAATTACTGGTATTACTGGTCAAGATGGTTCCTATTTGAGCGAGTTTTTACTGGAAAAAGGCTATGTAGTTCATGGTATTATTCGTCGTACTTCCACCTTTAATACTGACCGGATTGACCACCTTTACCAAGATCCTCACCATCCCGAAACCCGTTTATTTCTTCACTATGGGGACTTAACGGACGGTACTACCCTGCGACGGATTTTGGAGGAAGTCAAACCAATGGAAATTTACAATTTGGGTGCTCAATCCCACGTGCGGGTTAGTTTTGATGCCCCAGAATATACGGTGGATTCCGTCGGTATGGGTACCCTGCGGTTGCTGGAAGCCATTCGCGATTATCAAAAGCGCACCGGCATTGAAGTTCGCTTCTATCAAGCTGGTTCTTCGGAAATGTTTGGTAAGGTACTAGAAGTACCTCAAAAAATTACTACCCCTTTTTATCCTCGCAGTCCTTATGCTTGTGCAAAAGTTTATGCTCATTGGCAAACATTAAATTATCGAGAGTCCTATGGTATATTTGCCTGTAATGGTATTTTGTTTAATCATGAATCCCCTCGCAGAGGAGAGACTTTTGTTACTAGGAAGATTACCCGGGCCATCGCCGCTATTGTGGCGGGGAAGCAGAATACATTATTTATGGCAAATTTAGATGCTAAAAGGGATTGGGGTTATGCACCAGATTATGTTAAGGCGATGTGGCTCATGCTCCAGCAAGAAGAGGCAGATGATTATTTGGTAGCCACGGGGGAAACTCACTCGGTGCGAGAATTTTTGAATCTGGCTTTTGGTTATGTTAATTTGAAGTGGCAGGATTATGTTAAGTTTGACCTGCGTTATTTGCGTCCTGCTGAGGTGGATTTATTGATTGGGGATCCCACCAAGGCAAAGGAAAAACTGGGTTGGCAACCTTCCGTGACTTTTCCTGAGTTGGTAGAGTTAATGGTAGAAGCAGATTTGGCAGCTTTGGGGTTACCCTCTCCTAATGGTAAAAGGAGGGAAAAGGTAGCTAAAGATACTGCCTATATTCGTAATCTAACTAAAATTGTGGATTGAGGAGGGAAAAGGAATGCTAGATCTGAGTAAGAAAACAATTCTCGTCACTGGTGGTGCTGGATTTTTGGGACGTCAAGTGGTACAACAACTCATGAAAGCAGGTGCTGAGGAGGATAATATTCGGGTGGTGCGATCGCGAGATTGCGATTTACGCAGTTTCCATAATTGTACCAAAGCAGTTGCAGGGCAAAATATTGTCATTCACTTAGCTGCTCATGTGGGGGGTATAGGTTTAAATCGAGAGAAACCTGCTCAATTATTCTATGATAATTTGATGATGGGAGCACAATTAATTCACGCTGCTTATCAAAGTGGAGTGGAGAAATTTGTCTGTGTGGGTACTATTTGTGCTTATCCCAAGTTTACTCCCGTACCTTTTAAAGAGGAAGACCTTTGGAATGGTTATCCCGAGGAAACGAATGCTCCCTATGGTATTGCCAAAAAAGCTTTGTTGGTTCAACTGCAATCTTATCGTCAGGAATATGGGTTCAATGGGATTTATTTGCTCCCGGTTAATTTATACGGTCCGGAAGATAATTTTGACCCTAGCAGTTCTCATGTGATTCCTGCTTTAATTCGTAAGGTACATGAAGCACAGCAAAGAGGGGATAAGCAGTTATTTGTGTGGGGTGACGGAAGTCCCACTAGGGAGTTTCTTTACTCTACTGACGCTGCAAGGGGTATCGTTATGGGGACGCTGAAATATAATGACCCGGAACCTATTAATTTGGGCACTAATTACGAGATTTCGATTCGTGATTTGGTAGGATTGATTTGTGAATTAATGGAGTTTGAGGGGGAAATTGTCTGGGAAACGGAACAACCAAATGGTCAACCTCGTCGCTGTTTGGATACTCGGAAAGCTAAGAAAAAGTTGGGTTTTGTTGCTAATATGTCGTTGAGGGAAGGATTGCAAAATACTATTGATTGGTATAGAAATGTGGGGTGTAGGATATAGGGTGCTACGCAGGTACCACATTGGTTGATGAGCAATGTTAAGTTCTTTAAAGAAACCGCAGATTTTTGTGTTAGACTATTATTATAATAGAATAGAATAGATATGATGGATTATTTTTAGATATGGAACCAATTATTACAGAAATTGTCGGTGGAGTTGGGGAAACGGTTTACAAAAGGAGCGATCGCTAAAATAGGTGCACTCTGTCAGTTTATTGTAACTCGATTACAAGGAAAACCCACAATAAAAGAGGTTTACCTAGCAATGTTTGATTCGGATGAGTTTTGTGATACTATAGAAAAGATGGTCTCGGTAATTAATACTGGTCAACTACAAAATAATACTACTTACCCTACACCCCACACCCGAGGGATCGCTCATTCCGAATATTCTCTCTGCGACTCTGCGACTCTGCGTGAAACACTACTCAATGGGAGAGCGGGAAAACCCCGCCCCTATTCCAACACACCAAAACCATCCCTACTGAACATTAAAGAAGATGGTACCATGACTGATACCATTTTCCCTACCTTGGCTGACAAAAGTCAACTGATTAAGATGATTGAATAGGGGTTGAGCGACAAACTCTAGTATTTGGAGTGGGGGAAACTTTTGCTCAAAAGTGGAGTTCCCTTTCTGCCAGTCAATGTATAAATAACCATCGTTTTCTGTAGGTAAGGAAGCGATGGCATTCTGAAAGTTTTCCTGGGAAAGTAAAGAATTATCTTCTCCATTTAATACATTAGCAAGTGCTCCCAGGTTGTTGCTAAAAATCTCGTAGTTACCCTCCCGAACATGGACACCTTTAATTTTCGTATCCAACCGGATTTCTTGCTCTTCTAGGGCAGCTTGAACTTGGGTCCAGATTTAATTCGTGGGTGTCCGCATTAGGAAATAAAGAGAGAGCATATTCTCCTTCAACCCAACTAAAGATATCCCGGGGGAAGTCCAGAGCAAAAGGTTTAGCTAAGTTAGTTAAAGAGCGATTTACTAACTGGGAGAGGGGACTTGCAGGAGCTAAACCAGTTTGAAATTGCTCCCAGAGTCCATTTAAATCCGTGCCAGCAAGTGTTAAAATACTATCTGAGGGGACATATTGTAATGCTTTTACCGGTTCAACTAAAGCAGGAGGTAGGTTTTCCGGGTCAGTCACCCCAATCAAAGCAGTTTCTGCGGTTAAACCTTGGGATTTTAAATCCAGGGCTAAGGTCAACATTTGTTGTGTTTCAGGGGTTTCCGGGACTTCTGTGGAAGTGCTCCAAGCACTGAAATAGGGTAAATTGAAGAAAGCAATTCCCACTCTCGCCTCTTCTATGGCGCTTAATGCTTCCTGATAGTAGGGAGCACTTTTCAAATTCAAATCCGGTACCTGGACGTTATTAATAGCACTTCGCAGTACCTTAGGGTGGTTGGCTAAAAGGACGTAATTCCCCACTACTCCACTGGTGAAAGTGGTATTTTCGGGGGTTTCCGTACCTTTATAAATCAGGTTCACCCCCTTATAGGTTTCAAATACTAAATCGGAGGTTCCGGCGATCGCTTGTCGGGAAAAGGAGAGTTGGAGAAATTCCTTCGCCAATTCTGGATCTTTGGCTTCCAACACCAACAAATATCCCGGTTGAACACCATTGTCAGGCTGACGATCAAAGTCTAGGGAAGTGACAGCCAGGGTTATTTCTGAACCCAACCACGGTTGAATATCTTTCCCATAATCTAATCCAGTGGAAGCGAGAAGGGTTTTTTTCACCTGGTTTAGTTCCCTATGTAGCCGCCTCCTTTTTCCTATAGGGGTTTTCAGCTGTTGCAACACTTCCAATCGATCTGGGTTTACCAGCAGAGATACCATCATAGCAGCTTGTCTGGGGACAAACATTGCTGCTGCGGATTCTGAGCTGGTATTATTGCCAAGTAAAAAGAGAGGGCTTTGTTGTAAGATCCAGTAAAGTCCCCCCGCAGCAGTGGAAACCAGGAGGATTGCAGTGAGAATGATGGAAATGAAAACAAGACGAACCTTCATGAAGTATTCCCTTCGTTGTTAACCCATGTCAAATAGATTTAATATTACTGTAGAAGAATTAGCCACTTATCTCCATGATCCACCTACGGGAGTGCAGTTAATCGATGTGCGGGAACCAGAAGAGGTGGCTATCGCTTCCTTGCCAGGTTTTGCTATCTTACCTTTGAGTCAATTTGCAAAATGGTCCTCCCAAATCGAAACTCGCTTCGATCCAAAGGCTGAAACCCTTGTTCTCTGTCATCATGGTACCCGTTCGGCTCAAATGTGTCAATGGTTACTGAATATGGGTTTTACCCATGTTAGAAACATTGAAGGGGGCATTGACGCTTATTCCCTGCTCATAGACTCTAGTATCCCTCGATATTAGGTGTGGGGGGATGGCCAGATGGGAGGATATTGTAACTATACTAGCGCCAACTTATATATATTATAATAAATGGATAATTGCAGTAAGTCCGCTCCCTTCCCATGAATCTACAATTTCTGAGCGATCGCCAACAAAATATTCTCCGGGCAACTATCCAACACTATATTGCCACGGCAGAACCAGTGGGATCGAAAACTTTATCCCAGGAATATGATTTCAATGTGAGCGCTGCCACCATTAGGAATATCATGGGGAGACTGGAAAAATCTGGCTTCCTATATCAACCCCACACCTCTGCGGGAAGAATACCTTCCGATTCTGGTTACCGGATTTATGTGGATCGTCTCATTACCCCAGACGAAAGATGGGGAAAAAAGCTGGCTCAGTCTCTCAACCAGCAACTGCTGGACAAAGGATGGAGTTTGGAGGATTTATTGAGCAGAGCAGTAAAAATTTTGGCAACTCTGAGCGGTTATATTGCTCTTATTACTCTTCCCTCTCCCAGGAACCAACTGCGACACCTTCAACTGGTTTTAGTCAACTCCCAACAGGTAATGCTGATTGTTGTCACAGATGGTTATCAAACCCAATCCATTTTAATGGATCTACCCCAATTTATTTGGGAAGAGGATTTAGATAGGGGCGTAGTGGAAGTACAGTTACAAGTTATTTCTAATTTTTTAAATCGTAAGCTGAAAGGTTACTCCATCTCCGAATTAGCTAAACTAGATTGGAGTGAATTAGACCAATTTTGTCAATCTTATGGCAATTTCTTGAATAATCTCTTGCTAGAATTGAGTCATCGCTTGCAATCTTCAACCCCCACCCCGATTATGATTCGTGGTATTGCCGAAGTGTTGCGACAACCGGAATTTTACCAATTAGAACAGGTACAGGTATTACTTCATCTCTTAGAAGAGGAAAGAGACAAACTGGGATCTGATATCTTTGCTATTTGGTCCAAGAAACAATCAAAATCAGGAGTAACTATTAGAATTGGAGCTGAAAATACCCTGGAACCAATGCGTACCTGTACATTAATTTTAGCTAATTATTACCAGGATAACATACCTGTAGGCAGTGTAGGTGTTATTGGTCCCACCCGGATGATTTACAAAAATGCCATCGCCCTAGTAGAATCTACGGCTGAATACATTTCTGATACTTTATCATAAGCAAACTTTCTCTCTTATCTTTACTCTGCGTCCTCTGTGTCTCTGCGGTTTAATCCTATGGACGGGCGCACAGCCCTGCGCCCTTACAATTGTTGATGTAGTGGTTACTGTTAAACTTCAGTAGTAGGACGAGGAAGTTCTTCTTGCTCCAGCTTATCCTTAACTTCGATACAAGTTCTCATGGCTTGGGCAGGTTCCAGGGAAAGTCGTCGATATAAACCCGCCACACATTCGGAGAAACGCTGGGGTAAAAGACTGCGACGACAGTATTCCATAGCTAAATTCCCATTCACACCTCGAATATCGCGGTCAATTTTTTCTACGCAACGCCCTAATTCTTCGGGGCGACGCACCTGGAAACAAGCAGAGAGAGCATTGACGGCCACTACAGACGTAGCTTCGTTAATTCTAGCCACGCACTGAGATAAATCTTCCGGTTCGATAGCCATTGCACAAGCTTGCGCTGCTGCTGTTGCTCCGATACCCCTGTCTTGCAATTCCACAGCACAAATATCAAACTCATTTAATCTTCCGGCAGAAACTGGGGTAGTAGAGATTATTCCTGTTAAGGCGATCGCAGTCAAACTAATTGTTCTGGTAACAAAATCATTCATGTTAATATTGTGGTATAGTATTATCAATTTCCTGACTCCAAGCTGCAATACCCCCTTTCACATTGGTTCCCTCAATCCCAGCTTCTTTCAGGATAGCTAATGCTTTCGCGGAGCGCCCCCCTAGTTTGCAATGGACAATCAAAGAATGACCATTTACCAGTTGTTTCACTTTGTCAATAGCGGAACCATCTTCAAGATCTGGTAAAGGTACCAGCACGGAATTGGGTATTTTAGCAATCTCATACTCATTGGGGTTGCGCACATCTAACAGGACAAAATCATCCCCACCTTTGTCCATGAGTTCCTTCAACTCCTGTACTGTCATTTCCGGAATTGTCATTTCTGTTGTGTTAGCTTGGGGAATACCACAGAATTGTTCATAATCGATTAACTTCTCAATTACCGGGCGAGCAGGGTTGGGACGCAGTTTCAACTCTCGGAACTTCATGTCCATGGCATTATAAAGTAACAACCGTCCACTGAGAGTAGTTGTGGCACCGAGAATTATTTTAATAGCTTCCGTTGCTTGAATCGTACCAATAATACCACACAGCACTCCCAAAACCCCTCCTTCAGCGCAGGAAGGAACCATTCCCGGAGGTGGAGGTTCGGAGAATAAGTCTCGGTAATTTGGTCCTCCTTGGTAATTAAAGACTGTCGCTTGTCCTTCAAAGCGGAGAATAGAACCGTAAACATTGGGTTTGTCTAGCAAAACGCAAGCGTCGTTAGTGAGATAGCGGGTGGGGAAATTATCCGTTCCATCCACAATAACATCGTAGGGTGCCATAATTTCTAAGGCATTCTCCGAACTAATCCTAGTTTCGTACAAGTCTACCTGACAAGCGGGATTTATCTCCAAAATACGGCTCTTAGCGGATTGTATTTTCGGTTTCCCAACCCAGGAAGTACCGTGGATAATTTGCCGTTGGAGGTTGGAACTATCCACTATATCGAAGTCCACAATGCCGATTCTGCCTATTCCCGCTGCTGCTAAGTATAACAGTAGAGGGGAACCCAGTCCTCCCGTACCAATACAGAGGACACTAGCAGCTTTGAGAAGTTTTTGTCCTTTTACTCCCACCTCTGGTAAGATGATATGACGAGAATACCGTTCGTAATCGTCTTTACTGAGTTCGATTTCATTCAAATTGGGATTGAGCATAGTAGTGGGTGGGTGGTTATTGAGTTTGATTGTAGCATATGAGGGAAAGGTGTTTCGCGCAAAGGACGCAGGAATAGGCGATCGCTTCCGCAGTTGAGGAATTTAGCCTAATTCCAGGGTATGAGTTACTTTACAGTTTAGGATATTTCTTAAAGGTTTTTCTAGAAGTGTGCAAAGAAAAAGGCATTAGTCCAAGAATAGGATACCTCGCTGCCTCGTCCGCTCATGAATTGCGGGCTATGGTATTAAACCCCCACAGGGTTTGAATTACTTCTCTACTATAAAGGCAAAGTGCTGTCTTAGGAAGTCATGGATAAAGCGATAACTACCTCCTACTCGTTGCAAGAATAGGCGATCGCATCCGCAGTTGAGGAATTTAGTCCGTAGGGTGGGCATTGCCCACCAATCCCAGATCCCCCGGTAATGAATTCTATCTTAATTAAACCTACAGGGTTTGAATTACTTTTCTCTCAGGAATAGGCGATCGCTTCTGTAGTTGAGGAATTTAGTTTAGGAATACGATTATAACTCACTCAAGTGAGTTAGATCTATTAGCCCGCCGCGCGGGCGGGATAATAATGCTTCTATATTCATGTTATCATAGAAATGAAAACCAAGTGAACCCCAAAAACCCATATTATCCAAGAAAATGAATTCCACAGAATATAATAACATCAGAAAAGCGTTCCAACAAATTTGGGGCTACGAAGATTTTCGCCCACCCCAAGAAGAGATAATCCGCTGTCTTTTGTCCTCCCAAGACGCCCTTATTGTCATGCCCACTGGAGGGGGAAAATCTATTTGCTTTCAGCTACCTGCCTTGTTACAAAAGGGTATAACTCTGGTAGTTTCCCCTTTAATAGCACTCATGGAGAATCAAGTCAAGGAATTGAGAGAGCGCAACCTAGCAGCTGCCCTCTTACATAGTCAATTACCAAAATATGAACGAAAACAAACCCTAGAAGCTATTGCTAAAGGAAAACTCAGATTACTTTACCTCTCCCCAGAAACCCTCCTCAGTCCCCCCGTCTGGCAACAGTTATCTCAGCCCTTTGTGGAAATAAATGGCTTAATTTTGGATGAAGCTCATTGCTTGGTACAGTGGGGGGAGACATTTCGTCCTGCCTATCGCCGTTTAGGAGCAGTCAGACGGACTTTATTGCAGTCTAAACCCCAAAAAACCGCCATCGCTGCTTTTACAGCCACTGCTGACCCGATTTTTCAGAAGATTATCACCCAGACGCTACAACTTAAAAAACCCCAAACCTTCCTCATAAGTCCCTACCGCAATAACCTTCATTTAAAAATCCAAACCATTTGGACACCTAGAGGAAGACGACAGGAAATGTTCAAATTTATCCAAGCTAGAGATAAACAAGGGGGGTTAGTTTATGTCCGCACTCGCAGAGACAGTGAAGAAATAGCAGCTTGGTTTTGCTCTCTGGGATACCGCACGGCAGCCTATCACGCTGGTTTGAGCGCCACCCAAAGGCGGAAAATCGAATCTAATTGGTTGAGTGGAAAAACCCAATTTGTTGTTTGTACTTCTGCCTTTGGTATGGGGATTAATAAGCCCGACGTGCGCTGGGTAGTGCATTTCCAAATACCTCAATTTTTATCAGAATACTTGCAAGAAGTGGGTAGAGCAGGGCGCAATGGAAAAAGGGCAGATATTTTAACCTTGATTAGCGAACCCACAGGATGGTTTAATCCAGAAGATAAGCAGCAATGGCAGTTTTTAGCCCGACAGTGGGAAAAACAGTATCGAATAGCCCAACAAATAGAGAAACAAATCCCTCCTCAAGGAGAGGTGGAAAAAATTGGGCGGCAGTTTCCCGGTGGGGATCTGGCTTTGGCATTGCTCCATAGTGCAGGTAAGTTAAAATGGACAGATCCTTTCCACTATCGGCGTTGTTCTGGCAATAGCTCCCCCTCTTTAGGAGATATGGGTAAAATGCAACAAAAGTGGCAAGAACAAATGACCCAATATTTGAAAACTAAGGAGTGTCGCTGGCAGTTTTTACTCCATGGTTTTGGCTTTAAAAAGGAAGCCTTGGGGTTTAAATGTGGTCATTGTGATAATTGCACAAATGGTGTATCCTAGAATAAGTTGTAATCTTTTGGCTATGCTATGAAACCTAAAACAGAGAAATGGGGTTTACTCAAAGCGATTGTTGCTCCTGTCGCTTTCCTGGTTCATGCAGTTGTTGGTCTTGTCACTTTCCTGGTTTGTACGGTTATTGGTTTGCTCAAAGCGGTTGTTTGTGTTGTCGCGTTCCTTGTTTTTATTCGGATTATTCTGGCTGTCATTCCGCTTTACACGCATCACCAAACCCCAATGTGTTATTAAAGGCAACATCTCGTATAATTCAGGCAGGAAACTTTATCACCTTCCGGGCATGGAAGATTACGAACAAACCCGTATTGATCCATCCAGAGGAGAGAGGTGGTTTTGCACAGAGTCAGAGGCGATTAACAATGGTTGGCGTAAAGCACCAAGGTAGCCGTAGGTTGGGTTAAGCGACAGCGAAACCCAACAGCGCCAGCGCCTGTTGTTTCAGTTCAGCAATTTCCTGTCGGAGTGCTTCATTCTCTAACATCACTTGCTGGATCTGCTCAGTTGTAGCAGCGAGTTGAGCAAGTCCAGCATTTTGTTTGGAAACGTCAGACTGAGTAATAGATTGAGCGAATAATCTCATCTCTGCTTTATTCAGACGCTGCATACCAACTCTCTAGTTGTGCTTGCTCTTGGGCTGTTAATTGCTCTCCTCCTGTTGCTCTATCGTGAAGCTGTAATCCTATTTGGTTCATCATTCAATTCCTTAATTTAGCAATCTGCTCTAATATCGCTCCTCCTGGCGCAGTTGCAGCACTGCACTATCTGCCAAACCCTTGCTTACTGCTACAGTTTGACGATGGTTATCCAATCGAGTGTAACATAGCATTTTTTTATCTTTGATTGAATTTTCACGATTTACCTTCAATAATCTTAAAAATCGCTTCCTCTTCAACGAAATCATCCTGCCAAACCTCCTAAGAAATATTTGAGTTTCACTCGACTTCTTTGGGATTAGGGAAAATATTTCTGTGGAGAACTCTTGCAAAAATGATTTCATCATTTACGACTTCAATTCCAATGCGATAATCCCCCAAACGAAATAGCCTCGTAATTCTCCCAGAGCATTGCTTGAAGTCAAGAATAATAGCTCTTATTTTGCCCAGATATTTTTCAAAACTTGATTCAAATCTAATTTTCACGATTCACCTTCAAGAATATTGAAAATAATCAACTCATAAAAAATCTCGCGCTTTTGTTAAATCATCTCAATCAGAACTTCTGTAATCAGCTCTTTTGTCCTTGGATCATCCAAAGTTAACTGTTGCATACTCCTAAACCTCCTAAGAAATATTTGAGTTTTACTGGACTTCTCTGTTGAGTATAGCCGATGTTGAGTTTCGTTCCTCAACCCAACCTACATTTGCTTGTTGAATCATTTAGTCCACGTCAGGTGGACTTTTTTTATTAGCCCGCAATTTAGGTTCCCCTACAGTTCTTTGTTATCATTTCCAGGTTCCTTATTCTCAGTTCCTTGTTCTTTATTCTCAGTTCCTTGTTCCCCTTTACCTGTTCCCTCTAGATTTAAAAATACAGAGCGATCGGGGTAACCGGGGGAAGTAGACAATGCGACTCGATCGCCTCCCACTAATCGCAACATATCCAACAACTCCACCACCTCATTATAATCTACTTTACGAGAGGCATTTAAGGCAATTACCCCATTGGGATTGGTAATGAAATATTGGCTCAGTTGGCGAAAAAGTTGATTTTGAGTATAAATCTGCTTTTCTTCCACATACACATTCCCCTCATCATCTAAACTAACTACTAACATCTCCTGTAAAGTAGCACTAGCGGTACTTGCTTTGGGTAAATCTAGGTCGATACCCTGCTGGCGGGAAATCCCCACTGCTGCTAAGATAAAAAAGACTAAGATGCAAAAAATAACATCTATGAGGGGAAGAATTTCAATCCGTGCTTCCTCACTCCTAACACTATCCTGCCACAATTTTAGGGGACGAGTTGGTATTCCTGAATTTCTTCGGGTCATCTCTATTCCTCCTCCCTATCTGGTTCCGTTTCCAACCATCGCTGGCGATAAATTAGTTCCAACTCGTTCCCTATTCTGCGGAAAAGGCGCACTTGGTTGAACCACAAGGCTTGAAACACTCGATAAAAGGCAAGACTGACAATAGCTACCACCAAACCCGCTGCTGTGGAAATGAGGGATTCCCCAATACCTTGAGTGACCCCAGTAGTGGGAGCAGAAGTCAAATCGCTAATTTGGATCGAACCCAGAGAATTAATTAAGCCCAAAACCGTACCTAACAACCCCAGTAAGGGAGAAAGGGCAATGACGGCTTCTAAGACTTTATCTCCCCGACGCATTAAAGCTAATTCATCCTCTGCTGCTGCTTCCAAGGCGAGGTGAAATACTTCCGGTTCCGGATCTGGCAGTCGTAAAGGAGCGTAAAGAAAATTGCCCATAGGGTGTCTCCGCTGGGACTGGGCAGTCTGCTTCACTACCTCCCAGTTCTGCACTGCTGCTGTTAATACGGTGTTAATCACCTTTCTCTGCTTCCAGGAGACTGCCAACCAAAACCAAACCCGTTCTATAATGGTACCCAGAGCTAGAATTGAGAGAAATAACAGGGGCCAAATGGCAATGCCACCTTTTTCGATAATTTCGGCAAAAGTCACGGTTGTTTCCTCCTTTGTCTGCCCCCAATATGGTACTTTATCAAGGATCAGCTATGAACTGGAAAACTATTATCCCACTGGCAGGGGCCCTGCTGTTAATTGTCACCCTGGGACTCTTACAAGGCAAGAAACTGGGAGCTTTCAATCAGTTGCAAGAAGAATCACCTACTCCTGAAACGAGCATCTCCCATACCCTGCCCCATGGTAGCCTCATAGATGCCAATACTAAATTTGCTTTCCATTTATTCGCCGCTATGAGAGCAAAACAGCCCCAGGAGAATATTTTCATCTCCCCTACCAGCGCTGCTATGGCTCTGGCAATGACTTATAATGGCGCTCAGGGTACTACCTCGGCAGAAATGGCACGAGGGCTGGAAGTCCCAGAAATGAGCCGGGAGGAAGTTAATGAGGGTTTTCAAGCTTTGGCTTTGCATCTGGATCTCCTCAATGGGGATGAGGACGTAAATCTTGCTATTGCTAATTCTCTTTGGTTGAGAGAAGATTTTCCCTTAAAAGAAGCATTTCGTCAAGATACACAAGAATTCTATGACGCTGAAGCCACTGAATTAGATTTTACTAACCCCGGCGCCAAGGATATTATTAACAGTTGGGTGAAAGAAAATACTGAAGGTAAAATTGATTCAATTGTAGAACAAATTTCCCCCAGTGATGTTCTGTATTTAATCAATGCTATCTATTTTCAAGGTAATTGGACTTATCAGTTTGATAAAAATCTTACTACAGAGAAGCCTTTTTACTTGGCAGACGGGAAGACAAAACAGCAGTCAATGATGTCTCGAAATGGGGAGTACAACTACTACGAAAATGACGATTTTCAGGCCATAACCTTGCCCTATGGGGAAGATAGACTGCTGGAGATGGCTATTTTCTTACCTAGTTATAACAGCAATTTAGCTGCTTTTACGACCCAATTAACTCCAGAAAACTGGGAACTATGGCAAGGGCGCTTCAGTAAAAGAGAAGGCTTATTCCAAATGCCCCGTTTTCAACTAGAATATGAAGTGGAACTAAACCATGCTCTCCAAAGTCTGGGGATGAAAACCATGTTCCAACCAGGAAGAGCTGATTTTTCCGCCATGAGTCCCAGTTCCGTTTACGTAAATGGAGTAAGGCATAAAACCTTTATAAACGTTAAGGAAGAGGGGACAGAAGCAGCAGGAGTAACTTCTGTAGGTATTAGGATTACTTCGGTGAGCCAGCCCAGAGAAAACTTTACCATGATTGTAGATCGCCCCTTTTTCTGTACTATTCAAGATAAAGAGACGGGCAGTATTTTATTCATGGGGGCTATATTAGAACCAGAAGGATGACAGTTACAGTGCTATAATGGAAATACATAATCTTGAGTCACCATAGATGAGTTTAGGCGATCGCTTTAATCAATTCAGAGGGAAAACCAGATACGTAGTTTGTCGCATTTTCCTGCACCTAGCAGGAGATGAAGTTGCCCCCCTGTTAGGGGTTTTGAACGGCGCAGCGCGAGAAGCGGTAGAAAGTGATGGGGATCTGGAAGTTTTGGGGCAAGGATTGACAGACGTTTGCCAGAACCTGTTACAATTGAGTCCATATTGGCAAGCTGCTGCTAATGAAGGGGATGTGTTCTGGAATGAAGGAGAAGCAGGGGACTATGTGACAGAATTATTTACCGACTCAGCCGCACGGTACCTCAGTACACCTGATTTCAATGAACCTAACCCTGGGAGGGATGAACCTCTATCTTTACCTGTTACACGGAACTTAATTGTCATGCTAACCCTTTAACAGTTCCCTCTCTGCGCCTCTGCGCCTCTGCGTGAAACCCTATCACTTCTTAATACCCAGTATGTTACGCAAATTTATCATCCTCTTAATGTGTTTGACCTTATCTTGGACTAATATTGGCTGCACTTCCGATTCCTCAACACAAGGGAGACAAAACGTCAATAACAATTCAGTAGCTACTTCTAAGCCATTGAGCAACGGTGAATATCCCGTCCAACAAGCTAATTATAATGATGCAGACGGTTCCTATAATCTGGTTTTGCTCAATACTCCACCGGGAAGTCCTCCAGTCTTTACCACCCAGGAGTTGCAAATGGCTCGACTGACTGATGAAGATATTCAAGCTGGGAAAAATACCTATCTGGAAGTAAATGGGAACAACCAAGTAATGTATATGACAGAGGACTTCCGCATTGAATATGTCCACAACGTCACCGAAACCCGCACCAACCCCCAAACAGGACAACCGGAAACCGTTGTGGTGCGCCAACAATCTAGCTTCTGGGCACCTTTTGCGGGAGCTGTAGCTGGTCAAGCCTTGGGCAGTTTATTATTTAGACCCCAGCACTATGTACCCCCAGCGTATCAACCTGGAGGTGTTCTCACTGGTTATGGCGGCTACGGGAACTCCTATAATGAGGCAGTAGATAGATATCAAACCCGCTATCAAGCTCCTCCAGCAGCAGTTACCAACCGTCAAACTTTGCGCACCACTAGCAATTTAAGGAATACCTCCTCCGGTTCTAGCACGAGGAAGAAGAAGTCTCAGGGCGATCGCGCTACGGGTTCTGGTTACGGTTCCAGCACTCTGAACCGCTCCGGGAAAAACACTCCCACTCGCACTAA
>JACONB010000092.1 GCA_014323965.1 Prochloron sp. SP5CPC1
TGCCAGGTTGACAATTACCTCCACAACCCCTGCAAACTTTTCATCCGCAGCCAATTCCAGCAGGGTTTGATAGGATTTAACCCAACCGTGGCGACTATCCCCTACATATAGATATACCTGGTTACCCTCTATTTTAACTTCTGTTAGTTCTCGCCTCTGTCCGGCTGGGGTATAGCCCAATTCCCCCTCTAACTTTACCTGAAGGCGATTCCGAATGATAGGCAGTTGATTGATGTAGTCCATCTCGATAACTGCTCCGGTACCGCAGCCCATCATAGCTAAATCCATCATCAGCCCGAAGGCACGCCAATCCACTACATTGGTGCTAGTACAATTATATGCCCCGGAAAAATTCTCTTGTCGAGACAGCCACTCTACACCTCCTACCCACAGCCATCTTCCCGAAGGGAGACTTTTGAGTTGGCGCATCATTTTGACTAGCAGTGCAGTTTCTTCCTCCTTCAGCTGCCCCAGTTTTTTCAAGCCACCAATGGTGCGATCGCATACCTGATGCCAGGTTTCCCGTCCTGATGTTCCGTGACGACTGTAGGTGCGAAAAAACACCGCCTGAGCTGCTGGTGCTGTTTTCGGAAAGTCTGTACCAAGTGGTGGCCTCTCAAACTCTGTTCCCATGTATAGCTCTCTCCTGTTTTCTGAATGAGGTTATTGAGCGAGTATAGGTCATGGTATCATGGTATCAGTCTCTGGAATATAGCGCTACGGGCGGGAGAAGCGGATGGGGGGATGGGAGGATTGGGTGATTAACGCAGATTAACGGGGATAGGGTATGATTCTAGATAGTAAGGTGGGCAATGCTTATGTTAATTTAGGATTAATATTGCAGTATTTGGAAGGGTTTGGTAAGGAATGAAACAGAAGGTTATTTTAGATACTTCCGAGTTGCAAGGTGTCTTACCGGAGTTGGAAGCGAAAGAGTCGGCTTTGAGTCAGGAGTTGGGGGGATATTATTGGCAGTTAGAGGCTTTACAGAAATCTCAGGGTCTTTATATAGCAGTCGCAAAGGTGATCGTGCTGGAAGTGTTCAGCGATAAACCGACAAACGTTGTCATACACGTTAATTTCTTCCTATCTATTCATCCACATTTATCCGCAGACGCCAAAGGCGGGACGCAAGCGGTCAGCGATGCAAAGCTTCGCAATTATCTGTGTTTATCTGCAGTTATAATTAATCATCCCAAAAACGAGCGAAAAAGCAAATAATGTCACCGTGATTAACAAAATTACCAACAACCCGAACTGATAAATGAGAGTTTGATAAACCGAGCAACCAGGAGTAAAATACCGATGAGGATAAAGGCGAAAAATCCTATCCTCCTATCCCCCTATTTTTGATCTGGATCTACTCCCATATCCCGTAGTAAAGCCTTAAGTCATTCCGCTTCCTGTTTAGCGTCAGCAGCACTCCTTTTAGCTTCAGCAACTTCCTCACTGGGAATAGGAATAATAGTACCGTCAAGATTCAGCCATCGCAACCAAAGTCTCTCGATATCGCAATAGCTACCCTCCCATAAGCCTAAACTTAATTCCAATGAAGGAATTTGTAAACGTCCCTGGGTTAATGGGGCGGGTTGGTAATGATTATTAACGAGGTGAAAAACCTTAATTTGCCTAGTATAGCGACTCAAAACCACATAATAGAGAACTTTCAGAATCTGTTCGTAAACTTCCCATTTAGTTGGTGGTTTTTCCGGTTCCCTCTCTGTCTTACCTAAATCTTCTTTTTCTGTACCCGGAGATAATAATTCCACCACCACAAAGGGACTGACTTTTTCTTGCCAAATAACATAGCTTAAACGCAAGTCTCGCTCTTCATATAATCTAGGTACCCCCACAACACCAAACCAGTCGGGGCGTTTATACCAAAGGCGATGGTTCACATCATAGTAAAGATAAAGATCCATGGCACTGAAAACCATCTCCCGATTCCAATTGGGAGGAATAAAGGTTAACATTAGCAACATAGATTGCAAAGGGTGAAATTCATCGGGCCAAGCAGGTTCTCCTACATATTCACTTGGCAAATCATACATAGTAGGCAAAGACTGGTTCTTAGCCGGAGAGGGATTGGATTGAATAGTCTGGGTAATCATATTTATAGCGCGATCTCGCAGAGATCTGCTTTGCAGCGCGCTTGGGGTGTGGGGTGTGTTCGCCAAGATTGCCTTATTGAACTTGGGTTTTAAGATTTGTTATTCGCGGTTGCTATATATTTATAGCATAACGCTGCGAGTGTATTTACAGATTAAACAATAAAGTCATCAACCTGCCAACGTTGTCATACAGGTTAAAAATTAACCTATACTGAAAATTGGATATAAAGCGTACTACCTGACAAGAGAGGAAAGTATGAAATTCGGAAAATGGTTAATCGCTCTGGCGATCGTTGGTATAAGTCTATTTTTGTTGCTTAAACCCAAGATCGACGGCTTTACAAAAATATTAGGTCAGTTGAAAGGGGTTCCCTACGAACAAGTGAGCGTAACCTGGTCCGACCAAAATTGGACCCAGGATGAATGGGACTGGTGGTATCACGTCAGTCAAGGTTCTGCTTTGGAATCTATTATTCCCTACGATTGGTTCGTAGCCATGGAGAAACCGAGCCTCTCCCCTCGCTTTGCTGGGGATTTCATCAAACGCGCGAGAGACCCCACCCTCAGCATAGCGGGGTGGGGAGGAATAGCGCGCCCGACTGTAGGTGACATTGCACCACGTATATGTTAAAATATAAAAATCCTAAAAGTCAATCTCAAAATGGTACAACGAGCCTACCGATATCGCTTTTACCCCGATGCAGAGCAAGAGCAACTTTTGCGCCGCACCATGGGTTGCGTTCGGTTGGTGTATAATAAGGCTTTAGCCGCGAGAACTGAAGGGTGGTATGAGAGAAAGGAACGCATCGGCTATAAAGAGACTTCCTCAATGCTCACGGGGTGGAAGAAACAAGAGGACTTAGCATTCCTGAGAGAAATTAGTTGTGTACCTCTTCAGCAAAGTTTACGTCATCTACAGACCGCTTTTGCTAACTTTTGGGCTAAACGCGCTCGATACCCCCGATTTAAAAAGAAGAGGAATGGAGGGAGTGCGGAGTTCACTCGTTCAGCCTTTAAGTGGAAAGATAGACAACTCAAACTGGCTAAAACCAACAATCCTCTCAATATAGTGTGGAGTCGTGAAATTCCCCCTGGATGTGAACCATCCATGGTTACGGTCAGGCTAGAGCCATCTAATCGATGGGACGCCAAGGGCGGTTGCTTCGCAATTGTCTCAATATTAGTAGATGACCCCACAGTTAAGCCTCTACCAAACTCTCCAAAACAAGTAGGGTTGGACATGGGATTGACAACTCTAATGACTATCAGTGACGGTGAACCCACCCCCATCCCCTCCTGGGAGGGGAGAAGAGGGGTGGGTCTGACACTTTAATCGTAAGTTTAAGAGACTAAAAGCCGCCCAAAAAGCACTTTCTAGGAAAAAATTAGACTCTAACAATAGGTATAAAGCTAGGTTAAAGGCCGCTAAGGCTCACGCAAAGATTGCAGACGCTAGAAAAGACTTTCTCCATAAGTTAACTACCAGACTCATTCGTGAAAACCAAACGATAGTGGTAGAAGACTTAGCAGTACGAAATATGGTCAAGAACCGTTCACTTGCCCGTAGCATCAGTGATGCAGGGTGGAGTGAATTAGTTAGACAACTTGAATATAAAAGCGATTGGTATGGTCGTGAATTAATAAAAATTGACCGTTATTTCCCATCCAGCAAAAGGTGTGGAAATTGCGGTTTCGTAATAGATAAATTACCACTAAGCGTTAGGGAATGGGAATGCCCGAAATGCAGTAGTACTCACGACCGTGATATCAATGCAGCCAATAATATTCTGGCGGCGGGGCTCGCCGTGTCAGTCTGTGGAGCGAACGTAAGACCTGATAGACTTTGCTCTAAAGGGCAGTTGCGAAATCCCTCCCCCGGCATCGATGATGGCGGGGGAGGACAGAAGCAGAAACCTAAGTAGCAATGCTTGGGAATCCCCACCCCCTGCTCCTGCGCAGCCGCGCCTGAGCAGGCGACAGCAAGGGTGGGGAGGATGTCAAACAATGCTTTTAACTCTGTAAAGGCAGTACTCACATCCTCCTGCCATTCTGGGAAGGAGTGAAGGCTATTAGAGAGAAAGTGTTGGGAAAAAAGACCCTTACCCAGCTTTTGTTTTCCAGACATATAACAGACACAATTAGTTTATAATAACTGATGAATTCAACGAAACAGCAGAATCAGAGTCTGACACAAACCCACAACAAAACCCAAGAAGCCACCTAAATTGACGATGGCCTGCAATTCATCCTTAACAATTCCTTGGATTGCCATTTCTAATTCCTCTGGGGAAGTAGCTTTGACTCGCTGGATAATTACCTCATCGATGGACAAAATCGGGATAGCTTCGGCGACAATTTTAGCTAAATTTTTCTCCAAATGCCGCTCTAAAATTAAAGCCAGTTCTTCGCTAATGGTTTCCAGGGAGGTGGTAACACTGGTGGATGTTTTCAGCCTGTTAATAATTAAAACGGCCATTTTATCCCAATGGATAGATTCTCCCCATTCTTGGATGAATTCTGCTCCCTGAGTTTGAATGTAATTGCGAACCGTTTCCCCAGTTGTTTGCCGCAATTGGGACACAGTAGATCTAGACAAATTCTGTATTATAGGAGTTTGCAGCCATTGACGTAAGCGATTGCGCACCTCAAAAGAAAGGAGAAACTGCTGCAAGCGAGCATTAGCCATTTCTTTTTCATCTAAACAAAAATTGCGCAAACTGACTAAACTATTGCTGGCGCCGAACAAATTGGCTACCACCCAGTAAGTACCGCTGGTTTTTTCTCGCAAGCTTTCATCAATTAACTGAATATTGCGATCGGTGAGGAAATCGATAATTGCCAGGCGCAAAATATCTGGGGAGAGAACTTCTTGTAACAACCAATCGGTAACTTGTCGCGCTTGAGTTTCGCTCAGTTGCAACTCCAGTAAAATGCGGTGGAAAACTTGGTCGATTGGATCTTTGAGAAAATCCTCTCGCCGCGCTAGCACCCGCAGGAGGCGCGGTAAAGATTCCCTGAACAAATCCTGGAGAATATCTGCTAAGATTGGGGCGGTTTTCTGCTCTCTATCTACCTGTACTTCCTTGAGAGCTTGCTGCAACAGCCAATGAATTGCATCAGTGACTCGTTCTGTTTCTAACAACCGTCCAGCCAGCTTTTCCAATTCTGAAGGGGTTAGCAGGGAACCCATAATCGTATCGGCAACCCTTTGAGCAAGGCGTTCTTGGTTCCTGGGAATCAATCCGGGAGTAAATGGCAGTTTCCATCCTTTGATATAAATGGCTTTATAGGGACGAAAAAGCATGGTAATGGCTAAATCGTTGGTGAAATAGCCAATAACTGCTCCCGCTAAAGGAGGGAGGAATAATATCCAGGTATCAGATAAAAACCACCGCATTTTAAAGATAGAATAGAAATAATAAAGAGTAAGATCTAGCCTCCCATGATAACAAATTTAGAGTCTGAGTCATGGTTACAATTGCTGCGTCTTCACCGCGCCATCGCCGTTATTCGTTCCTATTCCCTAGAAATCAGTTTAGCCATGGCTCGTGCTGTGGCGGCTGGAGGTATGAGGATCATTGAAATCACTTGGAACAGCTCCCAACCTGCAATTATTATCCAACAGTTGCGCTCTGAATTACCCCATTGTACCATTGGTGCCGGGACAATTTTAACCCAACAACAACTGAAAGAGGCGATGGCTGCTGGAGCTGAATTTATCTTCTCTCCCCACGTCAACCCTGCTCTTATTGACGCTGCTCTTAAGGCTAATATTAGCATCATACCAGGTGCTCTTTCCCCCACCGAAATAGTCACAGCTTGGCAAGCTGGAGCCACTTGCGTCAAAATTTTTCCCGTCCAAGCCTTAGGGGGTGCCAGTTATATTAAAAGTCTCCAAAGTCCCCTGGGTGAAATTCCCCTCATTCCCACAGGAGGGGTTACTTTAGAAAATGCTAGGGAGTTTATCGAAGTAGGGGCGATCGCCGTGGGTTTGTCTAGTGAATTATTTCCCCAACCATTAGTAGCAGAGAGAAATTGGGGGGCGATCGCCGAACGCGCTAAAACTCTTTGTCAATTACTTCAATAAAGAGCTAATAATTCTTCTCGGTATATAGGATTTGTTTCACCCAGAGGCGCAGAGGCGCTGAGAGGTTCAGCTATCCCCTGGGGTTACCTAGGTTTTATTCGTGGTTAAAAAACGAGCTAACAACTCTTCTCGGGATAATTGGAGCAGTAAGGGTGTAAATTCTTCGGGGGATAAGGCTATTATTGGCTCAATAATCCTTGACAATGGTTCGTCAATTGTCCCAAAGCGAGTTTTTAGGAGGCTTTCAATAGTGCGACGCTCCCGCGCTTTACTTTCCTGTTTTCCTTGCTGAATACCTTCTTCCCTTACATTTTGAAGTCTTTCTAGGTAAATGGTTGATAATTCCATAATCCACTCCTTTGCTTCTACATCTAAATTTTGTTTTTGTCTTACTTCTAAAATAGCCAACATTTCGTAGACTAATTCTAGTACATTATTGTGCAGTTTACCCTCTCCCTGCAAAGATTTTAGTTCCTGAATCGCCTGTTGTTGCACTTTTCCCCTCCCTAAGATTCTCAACCAGAGAGTGTCTGGGGTTCGGGGTAGTTGGTGAATGGCAATAATTCCTGTTTTTAAAACATTGGGCAGGAAATAGACACCTTCGAGCCAGTTTTCCCCTCCAGTATTTGCTCCACAGCTTGCTAGTAATTCAGTTGAAACCGTAGGAGATAGAATCCAGAGACGGATTACGTC
>JACONB010000093.1 GCA_014323965.1 Prochloron sp. SP5CPC1
ACTCCCCTAGATGAATATAATTTCAGTTTAGCGAACCTATCTCTACGTTCGTTATTCGTACCGAGAGATAAAACTTCTACTACTAATTCAGGCGCTCCATTAAGATGTCCAGAATCATCTACTATCCGGGCTAATTGTTCCTTACTAATCCAGATTACATCGGGCAGTACGTTGTCTGATTCGCTAAAAATTACCCCCGGAGTGATTAATGGTTCTCCTAATTTAGTTGATTGGGACCAAATTTTCAATTCAAAATGAATATTACCACAAGTTCGTTGATGGCTTATATGGGGCGCTCTAGTCATGAATAACTCTCCATCTATAATTTCATAGCGCGTGTCCTCCTTGAATCCCAGCAATTCTAAGTCTGCTCCAGTCCAACGAACTTCTTCTGTCAAGATTGAACTCATATTACAACTCAACTCTGATAATTTATTCTTTTTACCACATCTATTATATTAGTATAATATTTGAAAATTAGCCCATTCATTTCAAACAGTGGATAAAAATTGTCTTTGAGCTTCGTATAATAACAAAGCAGCAGCGATCGCCACATTCAAGGACTCCACTCCTTCTGCTATGGGAATACTCACCTGGAAATCTGCTTCATAGCTCAATTCATCGGAAACACCAGCCCCTTCATTGCCCAGTAAAATTACAGTGGGACTGGTATAATCCATTTCCCAGTAAGTCAGCTTTGCTTGTGGTAAAGTAGCTACTACCTGTACGCCCCTTGCTTTACAGCTCCTCACCACTGCCTTTAAGTCATTACTTACTGACATAGACAGGCGAAACCACTCCCCGGAGGAAGCCCGCAAGACTTTCGGGTTATCCAAATCTACGCTATCTCGACTCAACCACAGGTGATCCACATTAGTAGCCACAGCAGTACGAATAATTGTCCCTAGGTTACCCGGATCTTGCAGCCTGCACAACCCCAAACCCAAACTAATATCAGTTTCGGCTCCTAATTCCAGAGGGAAACGGGACGCGGTAGCCACTACTCCGTCTGGGCTAACCGTGGTGGCGATCGCCTTTAATACCTCCCCCGTCACCAATTCCACTCTGACTGCTCTTTTGAGCACTTCTTCCCATAGTTGAGGATGACGGGATCGCCATTGAGTAGTACAGCAAACCGTTTCTAGCCGCAAATTGGCTCCAAATGCGGATGCTATCAGATGGGTACCTTCCAGTAAACACAAATTTTGCTTCCGTCTTTCCTTCCCATGGGCTAATTTCCCCATCTGTTTAACGAGGGGATTGTTAACACTTCTTAATATTTTAGGGGTTGACATCTGGCACCAAATAAGTAAAATGGCAGTCACCAGCCGCCAGCCAATCTTAAATGCGGAACCCGGGACTTGAACCCGGAAGTCCCGAAGGACACTAGAACCTGAATCTAGCGCGTCTCCCAATTCCGCCAGTTCCGCATGATTGATTTTCCTGTACGAATATACATTATTACCGAATAATTCTCATTTGTCAACAAAATCACCAAAAATTTTTGAGGACTTACGCAGCTCACAGCAGTACGATTAGCTAATTATGAGCAATATCTAAGATTATTTGGAGGATAGAGCAGTGAACCTAGCACTAAGACACGCAACCAATCAATCTCTCCCCGTGAAAAACCAGCCTGTCTTGGAAATTCACGGTAGAGCATCCCTGAGAGGAGAGGTGAAAATTAGCGGAGCGAAGAATTCAGCCCTAGCAATTATGGCCGCTACTCTTCTGTGTTCGGAATATTGTCGCCTGCGCAATATTCCGAACTTGGTGGATATTGACAGAATGGCGCAAATTTTGCAATCCTTGGGGGTTAAGTTAGCACGGAGTGGGGATATATTAGATCTAGATACCTCCAATTTGGCCCAATCAAAAGCACCCTACGAGATTGTTTCTCAGTTGCGGGCTAGTTTTTTCGTCACTGGTCCTCTACTGGCTCGGTTAGGAGTGGCTAAGATACCTCTACCGGGAGGTTGCGCCATTGGTGCCAGACCCGTGGAGCTGCATATTAAAGGTCTGCAAGCCTTGGGAGCAGAGGTTTACATCGAACACGGGGTGGTCTCTGCTGCGGTCAAAGGCAGGGGCGGTAAATTAAAAGGAGCAAAAGTTTACCTGGACTATCCCAGCGTCGGCGCTACGGAAACCATTATGATGGCTGCTACCACAGCGGTTGGGGAAACAAGAGTGGAAAATGCCGCTCGGGAGCCGGAAATAGTTGATTTGGCTAATTTCTGTCGCTCAATGGGAGCCAAAATTCGCGGAGACGGTACCAATACTATCATTATTGATGGGGTCAATAGCCTCCATAGTACCGATTATCCTATTATACCCGATCGCATTGAGGCAGGAACTTTCTTAGTTGCAGGAGCCATCACCCAATCGGAAATCACCCTAGACGGGGTGGTGCCGGAACATCTGACAGCAGTTATTGCTAAACTAGAAGAGATTGGTTCACGCATCATTATTGAAGATACTCGTCGTCTGCGTATCCTCCCGGGTCAGGTTTTAGCTACCAATATCGAAACTTTGCCCTATCCTGGGTTTCCTACGGATATACAGGCTCAGTTTATGGCTTTGTTGAGCATTGCTCAAGGAAATAGCGCCATTACCGAAACAGTGTTTGAAAATCGCATGGGCCATGGAGCGGAGTTGAACCGCATGGGGGCTGATATTCGGATCAAAGGCAATTATGCCATGGTTCGGGGGGTACCGAGACTCAGCGGTGCTCCTGTGATGTCCACGGACTTGCGTGCCTCTGCTGCTTTGGTTTTGGCTGGTTTAGCCGCAGAAGGGACTACTATCGTCCAAGGATTACACCATTTAGATCGAGGTTATGAAAATATCGAAGGCAAGCTGCGCCAATTAGGAGCGAATATCGAGCGGGTCACCTTTCACTAAAACATTTTAGATGGGAAGTTTGCATACTTAATTTAAAATTTTATTAATACATTGCTAATGTGTATAATTTAATCCTTACTTTTGCCAGTACCTTCCCTACCAGGTTGATTTTCAATAGCAGTTAGGGCAGCAGCCGAACCTGCCAGGATATCCCTTTCTTGCCCTCCTAAATAGAGTCGTCCGAAACTACCTACCGCCTGCACTTGGAGGATATTAATGTCCGCTGCCTTTTCCGCTTCGTTAGCTGCTAAGGCAGCATAAGCAGCAGGCTCCACTTCTAAAACGTAAAGGGTTTGATTTGCTAAAATCATTTGCCCCCGTCGATTGCGATTGATTAATTGTGCTTGATGACTATCTAAATTGCGGATAATTTGGCTGGAGACGACTTGGGGTTTAAGACAGTCATCTCTCCTGATTCCTAAGGCTTCCAAAATTGCCTTCCCTGCGGTGCGGGTTTCTCCTTGACGACTAGAATGAACTTCCAGTAAACCGTATAGTCTTTCTACAAAGAGTACTCCAGGACGCACTGAAGTTGATTTGAGAGCCACGTCGGTAATACGATTGATTTCAATCCCTGGTGATATTTCAATCCACAAAGAGGTGTCTCCTGGTAAGGGTAAAAACCCGAGGGCTACTGTTCCAATGTAGGCAGCGTGCTGAGGTTGCAAGTTATCGATGAAAACGTAACTGCGCAGTTCCAGAGCCATTAATTTTAATTTCCCTTCTTCAACTCTGGTGTTTGTCTGCCACTATATCATGATACTGATTTAAAATAAAGGGAAAACTATTGGTTGATCTATGTCTGTTTCTCGACACAGCCTTCAAAAACCGAAGCAAGAGAAAGTCAAAAAACTGCCAGCATGGAAATCAAAATTACCTACTGGGTTGAGAGCGCTCCTCTTTCTCAAACGCAGTGTTTCTGTCTTCCTCTTTTTGTCTATTGCCGCTACAGTTATAGTGTATTCTAGGAAAGAGTACGTGGAAGGGGAGTGGAGTAAGTCTTATGGAGAGTTGGAGGCTTTGCTTCGGGATGAACGGGAGTTGATAGCCACTAATGAGGCGCTCAAAAATCAGCTTGCCGACTTAGCAGAAAAACCGGAAACTGGTTTGGTTCCCATTACTCCTAAGACGACTATTTTTCTGGATCCTGCCCAGGAGCGCCCTTTGAAAGAGTCCCAGACAAAGACATTTCGGGGAACCCTTGGTGAAAAGACTCCTTTGGGGTATTGACCCTTATAGAATGATGAGAAAAGGGCGCAGGAGCAAAAAAACCGAATCTATACCCGTATTGCGATTGTTTTTGGTTTGGGCAGTTTTGGTAACAGGGGCGATCGCCTTGGGGTGGAAATTATATCAACTGCAAATTATTCAAGGGTCCGACCTGAAGCGAAAAGCACGACAACAGCAAAAATCCTCTGTCAGTCTCTATGTACCTCGACGTCCTATTATCGATGGGGAGGGTAATTTTTTGGCTATGGATCGCCTCCTTTTTACTCTCTACGCCCATCCAATTATGTTTAAGATTGATATTGAGGAAATGGCGGGAAAGTTGGGGAAGATTTTACCAAGTCTCACCATGGCAGAGTTGCGGGATAAGTTGGCGAGTCAGAAAACAGGGGTGCGCATTAGTGATCAGGTGATGGAGTCTGAAGCACGGCAGGTGAAGAGCCTGTATCTAGATGGTTTGGAATTGGAGCGGCGCCATGCTCGTATTTATCCCTCCGAAGATGTGGCTGCGGATATTATTGGTTATGTGGATGGAGAGCGTCGGGGGCAAGCGGGGGTGGAATATAGTCAGCAAACCTTATTGGCTCGAAATGAACTTATCTTGCCATTAAGTTACACTGGTATGGAGAGATTGATGCCTACTCATGTGCCGGAAGGGTTGGTAAATTTGGATGATTTGCGGCTGCAATTAACTCTGAATCTGCGGCTGCAAAGGGCGGCGCGGGCTGCTCTAAAGGGGCAAATGGCTGAGTATAAGGCGAAGAGAGGGGCGGTATTGGTGATGGATGCCCTGGATGGCTCTCTTTTAGCTTTAGTTACTGAGCATACTTATAATCCTAATGATTACCATGAGTATGGTTTAAAGTTATTGAAAAACTGGGCGATTACTGATTTGTATGAGCCAGGTTCTACTTTTAAACCCATTAATGTGGCTCTGGCAATGTCCGCTGGGGTGATTAAGTCCCATGAGCGGTTTAACGATACCGGGAGAATTACCATCGATCGCTCTGTTATTTCTAATCACGACTATTATAGCAAAGGAGGGCGGGGTTACATTACTGTGGATCAGATTCTCCAATATTCTAGCAATGTGGGCATGATTAGGATTGCTCAACGTATGGGGAGAAAGGGGTATTATGAAGCACTTGAGCAATTGGAAATTCAGGAGAAGACGGAGGTGGATCTCCCCGGGGAGACTCCCGGGTATTTGAAACCGAAAAAAGTGTTTATTCGCTCAGGAATCGAAGCTGCTGCTGCTTCTTTTGGTCAGGGTTTATCTCTTACTCCTCTGAAAATTGTTCAACTTCATGGAGCGATCGCCAGTGGAGGTAAATTGGTTACTCCTCATGTTGTCAGGGGTTTGGTGGATCCTGATGGGAACTTTCACTGGCAGCCTCCTCTCAGAAAGAAGAGGGTTTTTTCCGCCCAAACCAGTCAGACTGTTTTGGAAATGATGGAAACGGTGGTGACCAAGGGGAGTGGGAAAGTAGCTAAAATTCCCGGTTATCGCATTGGGGGTAAAACTGGCACCGCACAAAAAGCGAGCGCCACTGGAGGCTATCAGGAAAACGCGAAGATTACCAGTTTTGTAGCTATTTTACCTGTGGACGCTCCTCGCTATGTGGTTTTGGCTGTCATTGATGAACCTAAAGGGGAAAATACTTTTGGCTCTACTGTAGCAGCTCCTATTGTTAAGGAAGTCATGGAAGCTTTAATTGCCATCGAACAAATTCCTCCTTCCACGGGTGGATCCCCCCGCCTAACGGCTCCCCCCTTATCAAGGGGGGATTAAGGGGGGATCATGTTTACTCTATCTGGGACTACGGCGTTCAGGTCGGTACTCCCATTTTAACAAATGTCCAATCAAGATACTCAAACCATGCTTGTTGATCCGTCCAAGCATGAAAATCTGTATCATAGAGGTTTGGTGTGGGTTCCACTGTCTTGGTATTAGTTGATATTATATACATGAGCTTGTTTCCATAGATACAGCTAACTATCATTAATTGTCCAATAGCTCGTCGCCAGAAAATGTCCGGGGAGGGCGCGAAAATTTTTCCTCTGGACTAGTAGGGGCGGGGCAGCATCATCCTCAGCGCCTTTACCAGAACCTGTTTTCTATGATGACAGCCCTATATGTTGAGTTTATGTAAATTTTTATGAACTGCTTGACGCTCTTTTGCAAAAAAAACCATGCTAGTATTAACCTCGTCATGATAAACATGTTTACTGATGTTGAAAGATAGTCTACCGGACGTATTATCGAAAAATAGTTTTGTTGACAAAACTGTAGTGGATGAGATTGAAGGTCCAGTAGAAGGAGTGATTGAAGCAGAGTTAGATGTAACAGGCTCAAAGAGCGATCGCAATTCCTTAACAAATCAGTTACCCCTGGTAAGGATTAAAAAGACCAATCCTGTGACTTCAAAGGGATTGGATTTATCATCTTTCACAGCAGTTACCCTTCTCCAACAAGTAATATCAAATCCGGATGAGGGGTGTAGAATAAGGCCACAAATGGATGCAAAGAGAAAATGCCAAAGCGAGTAAAGCTAGAACCACACCTGAGTACGAA
>JACONB010000094.1:0-5482 GCA_014323965.1 Prochloron sp. SP5CPC1
GAGGGGAATCGACAAGCGCGGGGAGTCCATGTATCCCGACGCTGACCCTACGGGTACAGCGTGGGACTTATAGCTCCCCGAACCCCTCAATAGTTAAATATCCCCTATCCCACGAGTCGCGACGCCGTATTAAAGCGATTACAGGGGAAAAATTTAATCCAGCAGACTGCTCGGGGTTGGATCATTACCAATTTGGGTGCTATACTGTTGGCAAAGGAATTGAACGCTTTTTCATCCTCATTAGCTCGTAAAGCGGTCCGTTTTGTCCTGTATGAGGGGACTAATAAGCTAAAGACTCGCAATGAGGTGACTGGAAATAGAGGTTATGCTTCTGGCTTTGAACATTTAGTGAATTTCGTCCACAGAGCAGCACTACAAAATTACTTTGTTGAAGAAGTCCTCAGGAAAGATGTAAAAATGTTTCCCAAGCAAGCTATACGGGAATTGATTGCCAATGCTCTCGTCCATCAGGATTTTCAGTCCACGGGTAATTGCGTCATGGTGGAAATGTACATGGATAGGATTGAAATATCTAACCCAGGTATTCCCTCTATAGACGTAATACGCTTTATTGATGAATATCGTTCACGAAACGAACGACTTGCAGATCTAATGCGGCGCTTTGGTATCTGTGAAGAAAAAGGCAGTGGAATTGACAAAGTGGTCAATACAGTAGAAGTTTCTCAGCTCCCAGCACCAGATTTTCGGGTGGGAGAAACACGCACCACGGCAATCCTTTTTGCTCATCAGGATTTTGCCGACATGAATAAAGCAGATCGAGTTAGAGCCTGCTATCAACATTGTTGTTTGCGATACGTCAGTAACCAACGTATGACGAGACAAACACTACGGGAGCGTTTTCATTTAGACAAGTCAAAGAAAACTGTTGTTTCTCAGATTATCGGCGCTACGAAGAAAGAAGGATTAATCAAGCCAGAGAAATCGGACTCAACTTCTACCCGCTATGCTCGCTATCTCCCATTTTGGGCATGAAAGTGGTTAACGCCAATTAAAAGTGGTTAATGCCAATTAAAAGTGGTTAACGCCAATTAAAAGTGGTTAAAAGCAAATCAATATAACAGGATATCAATCGCTGAAACCCTTATAGGAAAAGGATAAAAGTGGTTAAACGCAAATCTTTAGGTGCTTCGAGCCAATCGATAAAAAATTGTATAACCTCGGGTAATATGGAACTAGATGATGAAAGGTTGAGGCGCGCTATGACTCCGACATTAAATGGACAAACAGCAATAATTCGTACAGAGCGAGGTCTGGTAATTGCTGGTACTCGCATCACCTTATATGACGTGATGGAATACATCATAGCCCAATATCCACCAAAGTTTATCTGTGCTCTGCTTAACCTCACGATTGAGCAACTGAATGCTGCACTGTCTTACATTGAAGCACATCGTGGGGAGGTTGAAGCTGAGTATCAACAAGTTGTCAAGGAGGGAGAAGAATTGCGGCAATATTACGAAGAACAAAATCGTGCTCTCATTGCCAGAATTTCTGCAAAGCCACCTAAACCAGGAATGGAAGCTGCTTGGGAAAAACTTCAAGCACAGAAAGCCAAACACCAAGCTCAACTTAAAACCCAAGCATGATTTTCCTAGTAGACCACAATCTCGAAGGACATGCTCTGCTTCTGTCGGGTACCCTTGCTAACCAAAGTTGGCTAGATTTGGTACCCATTCACTTTACTACCTTTAAAGAAATTGCCTTATCCATTACTAGCGATGACAGAATAGTTTGGCGATTTGCCCAAGCAAACCAAATGATTCTCCTGACGGCCAATCGTAGTATGAAAGGCCCAAACTCTTTAGAGCAAGTAATACGTGAAGAAAATACATCCACGTCATTGCCTGTTGTTACCATTGGAGATGCCAATCGAGTTCTGACTGATCCTGATTATCGCAATCGTTGTCTTGATCGGCTCATTGAGATTGTATTTGATATTGATGACTACAGAGACACGAGGAGGCTTTTTATTCCGTAATAGGTTCCCGTATTAAAAGATGGCAGTCAAAGAGGGTGCCAGACGCAGCATAGTTAAACTAGAAACCAGTGGTAATCTAAGGAGTGAGATGACCGAATCTAATAATGCTCGGGCAATTTTTCAGACAGCTTACGAAAATCGCTATATCTGGGACGAACATTTCCCCGGTTATACCGCCCAACTAACCCTGAAACAAGGGGAGGAAGTGTATACTGGCCAAGTACAAGTCAAAAGGGACTTGAGTGTTGAAGTGACCGGTATAGAAGGGGAACAGGTACGAGACAGTGTCTATCATCAGATGCGGGATATCGTTACTCACAGGAAATCTACCGCTTTCGAGCAAGCTCACGGTAAGAACCAATTTAGTTTAGGTGCAACGGATAATACCGGCGCAGTGGAAATTCTCGTCCAAGGGGATGCGATGGGATCTAACTATAAAGTGCGGGGTGAAGAAATTTGCCAGGTGAGCAGGGTTATGGGCTCCATGGCTTTTACCATTAACACCAAGGAGAGTTTTCATACGGAATCTGGCTATATTTCCGTGGGCTATAATGCTGTTTTTCGGGATTCTAAAACCGGGGAACTGAAGGGAGAACGGGACTTTCAGGAAACTTATACCCAATTTGGCTCCTATTACCTCCCCACTCTTCAGGTAATCGACTCTATTGATAATAATGGGTCAAAAACCACCACCGAGTTTCATTTCACTGGGATTGAACTGCTAGAATTTAGGAAGGGAAACTAATCTTAAGGAGGTACAGAATGACAGCATTGGCACTCACCATGGACAACGTGGAGACAACATTGGACGAAATGCGCCCTTATTTGATGGCGGATGGAGGTAATGTGGAGCTGGTGGAAATAGACGGTCCTATTGTCAAATTACGTCTCCAAGGTGCTTGTGGTTCTTGTCCCAGTTCTGCTATGACTTTGAGAATGGGGATTGAACGTCGTTTGAAAGAAATGATTCCTGAAATTGCCGAAATCGAGCAAGTCATGTAATTTACACTATGGGCGGGGTCTTCCCGCCCCTACAGGATTATGTCTCATCCACTGTATGTCGCTTTTATCTGGCATCAGCACCAACCTTTATATAAATCTCAGGACACATATAGTTTACCATGGGTGCGGTTGCATGGGACTAAAGATTACCTAGACTTAGTACTGTTACTAGAAAAGTATCCCAAGTTGCATCAAACAGTGAACTTGGTACCTTCCCTGATTTTGCAATTGGAAGATTATAGTGCAGGGGTGGCTATGGATCCCTATCTAACTTTGGCACTTACTCCCTGTGAAAAGTTAAAACAAATTAATAAACAATTTATTATTAATAACTTTTTTAGCTGTAATTACAAAACCATGATTGCTCCTCACCCTCGTTACCGGGAACTATATGGCCAAAAACAGGAGCGAGGAGAGGCTTGGTGTGTGGAAAACTGGACCGGTCAGGATTGGAGCGATTTGCTGGCATGGCACAATTTGGCTTGGATAGATCCGATTTTTTGGGATGACCCGGAAATTGCCCTCTGGTTGGAACAGGGGAAAAATTTTAACTTGAGCGATCGCCAACGCATTTATAGTAAACAAAGAGAAATCATCAGTCGGATCATCCCTCAACACCAGAAAATGCAAGCTAGGGGTCAGTTGGAAGTAATCACTAGTCCTTATACCCACCCTATCTTACCTCTACTGGCAGATAGTAACTACCCTCGGGTGGCCTTACCAGAGATGAAATTGCCCCAAAAGGCTTTTCAATGGTGCGAAGATATCCCTCGTCACCTCCAAAAAGCTCGGGAAATTTACCGGGCAAGATTTGGACGTAACCCTAGGGGTTTGTGGCCACCTGAACAGTCCGTTAGTCCAGGGATTTTGCCTTATATTATTCAGGAAGGGTTTCACTGGATTTGTTCTGATGAGGTGGTTTTGGGTTTCACTTTCAAGCACTTTTTCTCCCGGGATGAGGTGGGGAATGTTTCTGAACCAGATCTGCTTTATCGTCCTTATCGCTTGGAGACGAAAGAGGGTAATTTGGTTATCGTTTTTCGGGACCATTGCCTCTCCGACTTAATCGGCTTTACCTATGGTAACATATCCCCCCAGGAAGCAGCAAAAGATTTGGTCCGACGTCTGGAGGTAATTGCTAGTAACAGGTTAGGGAAAGATACTTCAGAGCCTTGGTTAGTTACCATTGCCTTAGACGGAGAAAATTGTTGGGAATATTACGAAAAAGACGGTTTGCCTTTTTTACAAGCGCTCTATGAAAGACTGAGTAATCTCAAGAAGATTGAGTTGGTTACCGTATCAGAATTTTTATACAAATTCCCCAACATGTCAAGTATCCCAGGAGATAACCTCCACAGTGGTTCCTGGGTGGACGGGAGTTTTAGCACTTGGATAGGTTCTAAGAGCAAAAACCTGGCTTGGGACTTGCTCAGGGAAGCGAGGGAGGTATTGGCAAATCATCCCGAGGCTACGGAAGAAAATAACCCTGAAGTTTGGGAGTCCTTATATGCAGCAGAAGGTTCCGATTGGTTTTGGTGGTTTGACAGGGGTAACTCTTCCTCTCATGATAGCATTTTTGACAAATTATTCCGGGACCATCTTATTGCTATCTATCGGGGTCTGAACGAACCGGTTCCCCCTCGTTTGCGTCAACCTGTCCAAGAACGGGAAGTTCAGGGTTCAGGTGATCAGGAAAGCTTCATTAGTCCAGTTCTGGACGGTATGGGACGGGAAGAGGATTGGCATAAAGCAGGTAGAATTGAGATTGGTGGTAGTCGGGGGACTATGCGACAGTCTAGTTTAGTGCAAAGAATTTACTATGGTGGGGATCGGTTGCATTTCTATTTCCGCTTCGACTTTCAAGGTGGAGTAAAATTACCAGGAGAGTTGCACTTGTTGTGGTACTATCGAGATATAACCATGTATAATAGTCCAGTACCCCTCACAAAATTGCCAGATATGGCACCCTTGAATTATTTGTTCCACCATCATCTAAGGATTAATTTACTCAACTTATCCCTTAGTTTGGCAGAAGCAGTGGGGGACAATACTTGGGAAAGTAGAGTCACAAAGGTAGTGGTTGCTTTTCACCAATGCTTAGAAATAGGGGTTCCTTGGGCTGATTTACAGGTTCAGCCTGGTTATCCCTTAGAACTGCTTGTTATCTTAGCCCAAGATGGACATTTTCACAGTTATTTCCCTGAGAAGGGTTTGATAACGTTGCAAGTACCTTGATTAATTAAACCGCAGAGTCGCAGAGGACGCAGAGAAAGAGAAGAGAGAAATATTCAGAAGGGGGTTGACAAGGGTGAAATCAGGAGTTATATTAGTACTATGGAAAAAGATTGCGCCATATGTGTAGGTATAAATACTAGATATTATATAGGGTGATCGCGAAGAGCCACTCTTAATAATCACCCTTCCTCTCCTCTCTCCGTGCCTCTGTGCCTCTGTGTGAAACCCAAAAATGAAAGCTACACC
>JACONB010000094.1:5527-13429 GCA_014323965.1 Prochloron sp. SP5CPC1
GATAAACCCAAACTTTGTTCAAGATAATCATTCTCGTTCTTGCAAAAACGTACTCCGGGGACTACATTATCAAATAAAACAACCTCAAGGAAAGTTGGTGAGGGTGGTTCTGGGAACTATCTATGACGTAGCGGTGGATCTGAGAAAAAGTTCCCCCACTTTTCGGCAGTGGGTTGGGGTAGAATTGAGTAGTGAGTCCAAGGGTCAACTCTGGGTACCGGAGGGTTTTGCCCATGGCTTTCTGGTCCTTTCCCAGTTTGCTGAGGTACTATATAAAACTACCGCTTACTATGCGCCCCAAGAAGAACGTTCCCTTTTATGGAACGACCCAGACTTGGCTATCTCTTGGCCCCTAAAAGAGGAACCGTTGCTCTCAGCTAAGGATAAAGCTGGTCAAACCTTGCAGGACGCGGAGGTATTTGAGTGAGAACCATTCTCGTGACCGGCATTAGGGGACAATTGGGGGCAGAAGTAGGAGAAATTCTCTCTCCCTTGGGGGAAATAATCGGTGTGGGGAGGGAAAAACTGGATTTAGCTAAACCTGAACAGATCCGGGAGGCTATAACTCAGATTAAACCCCATATTATTATTAACTGTGGGGCCTATACTGGTGTAGATAAGGCCGAGTCTGAGTCTGATTTAGCCTATCAAATAAATGGAGTTGCTCCCACTGTTTTAGCCCAGGAAGCGGAAAAACTGGGGGCTACCCTCGTGCATATTTCCACCGACTATGTCTTCGATGGTACCAAAAATACTCCCTATTTGGAAACAGATCCCACCCACCCTAGGGGGGTCTACGGTAAGTCTAAGGTAGCGGGAGAAGAAGGGATTGGTCAAACTGGGGCTAAGTATTATATTCTCAGAACTGCTTGGGTTTACGGAACTCAAGGAAAAGGGAACTTTGTCAAAACTATGTTACAATTAGGGAGAGAAAAGGAGGAGTTGGGGGTAGTAATGGATCAAGTGGGGACTCCTACTTGGACTCAGGATATTGCTAAGGCGATCGCCTCTTTATTACAACAAGATACTCCGAGGGGAACCTATCATTTCACTAATAGTGGGGTGACTAGTTGGTACGACTTCGCTGTGGCTATCTTTGAAGAAGCCCTGTTGCTTGGCCTTCCTTTACAAGTAAAGCGAGTAGTTCCTATTACCACTTCTGAGTATCCTACTCCAGCCCGTCGTCCAGCCTATTCTGTCTTGGACACCAGGAAGTTAGGAGCTGTTTTAGGAGAGTATCCCCCTCACTGGCGGGTATCTCTCCGGAAAATGCTTGAAGAAGGGGTCTAGGGTATCTCTCTCCTTCCCCCTTTGCGTCTTTGCGCCTCTGCGCGAAACTCAAAAAAGGCGCTCAACCCAACCTACGAATTAAACACACACACCTTTCCTAATATACCTTTAAATATAATCTCCAATATATATAGGTAATCAAAATCAAAAAAGATGAAAGCATTAATCCTCTCAGGGGGTAAGGGAACGCGACTGCGACCACTTACTTATACAGGAGCGAAACAACTAGTTCCGGTAGCGAACAAACCGATTCTGTGGTATGGTATAGAAGCTATTGTAGCAGCGGGTATAAAGTCCATCGGGATTATTATCAGTCCAGAAACAGGAACAGAAGTCAGGGAAATAACTGGTTCCGGAGAGCGCTTTGGGGCAGAAATAACCTATATCCTCCAGGAAAGTCCAGCAGGGTTGGCTCACGCAGTGAAAGTAGCCCGACCTTTCCTAGGAAATGACCCTTTTTTGATGTATTTAGGGGATAACTTAATTGAAAAAGACCTCACCCCCTTCCTATCTAACTTTCAAGCTAAAAACCTAGATGCCCTCATTCTCCTCCGTTCCGTATCTAATCCTAGGGCTTTTGGGGTAGCTGAAGTAGACAAAAACGGAAAAGTGCTGCAATTAGTGGAAAAACCCCAAGTTCCTCCTTCTAACTTAGCCTTAATAGGGATTTACTTCTTCTCCAGTGCGATCCAAAAAGCCATCGACAGTATTAAACCTTCACCTCGGGGAGAATTAGAAATAACCGACGCTATTGCAGCTTTAATATACCAATCTAAATCCGTGGAAGCCAAAAAACTAGATGGTTGGTGGTTAGACACGGGAAAAAAGGACGACTTATTGGAAGCAAATCGGATTATTCTGGACACCCATTTAGAAGAAAAGATTGAAGGAGAAGTAGACTCTGAGAGTCAGGTTATTGGGCGGGTCAAAATAGGGAAAGGAACAAAATTAGTCAATTGTACCATTCGCGGACCTGTGGTTATTGGAAATAATTGTTATATAGAAAATTGTTTCATCGGTCCCTATACAAGTATAGCTGATAAAGTCACCTTAGAAGGTGGGGACTTTGAACACAGTGTTGTGTTAGAAGGTGCTAAATTAATAGGCATAGAGCAGCGGATTGTGGATAGTGTAATCGGAAGAAGAGCACAGTTAACAGTTGCATCTCGCCTTCCTAAAGCTTTACGTTTCATGATAGGGGATGATTCCCAGATAGAGTTGGGGGGGGGATAATACTTGTTCAAATAAACCGCAGAGGCGCAGAGGGCGCAGAGGAAGAGAAGAGAGAAATATTTTAGAAAGGGTTGACAAAAGTAAAATTAGGAGTTATAGTAATACCATGGGAAAAGATGTCGTCCTGTGTGTAAGTATAAATACTCAACCTTATCCCTATATACTCCTTCCCCCTCCCCCCTTTGCGTCTTTGCGCCTTTGCGCGAAACTTCCAAAAATCCAAAAAGGTAAAAAACATGAGACAAAAGCGCTTATTGGTAACTGGTGGGGCCGGTTTTATTGGTTCTAATTTCGTTCATAATTGGATGAAAAATTATCCCGATACTCGTCTGGTGGTATTAGACGCTCTCACTTATGCAGGAAATAGAGCTAATTTAGCTAAATTAGAAGAGGATGAGAATTTTCGCTTTGTTAAAGGAGATATTGGCGATCGCTCCTTATTAGATCAGCTATTAGAAGAGGAAAAAATCGATACAATCGCCCATTTTGCAGCGGAGTCCCATGTAGACCGTTCTATTTTAGGTCCAGAGGCTTTTATTCACACCAACGTAGTGGGTACTTTTACCTTATTGGAAGCATTTCGTCAGTCTTGGGAAAGCCAAAAGAAACCGGAAAATTACCGCTTCCTCCACATATCCACCGACGAAGTATTTGGTAGTTTGGCACCAGAAGATCCTCCGTTCACGGAAACTACTCCCTATGCTCCCAACAGTCCCTATGCTGCTTCCAAAGCAGGGAGCGATCACCTGGTGCGAGCCTACTATCACACCTACGGTTTACCCACCCTAATTACCAATTGTTCCAACAACTACGGACCCTATCATTTCCCGGAAAAATTAATTCCCCTCACCTGTATTAACATATTATTAGGGAAACCCCTCCCAGTTTACGGTGACGGCCAAAATATTCGGGACTGGTTATATGTGGGAGATCACTGTAGTGCATTAGAATTAGTACTTGAGAAAGGAGAACCGGGACAGACTTATAATATTGGAGGGAATAACGAAGTGAAAAACATTGATTTAGTGAAGATGATTTGTGCCTTAATGGACGAATTGGGAGCCAACTTACCAGTAAGTCCTGCTGGGGACTTAATTACCTTTGTCAAAGATAGACCAGGACACGATCGCCGTTATGGCATTAATGGGAGTAAAATCAAACAAGAATTAGGTTGGAAACCTAGTGAAACTTTAGCCACGGGACTCCGACTCACTCTAGAATGGTATTTAAACAACCGGGACTGGTGGGAACACCTCCTTTCCCCTGAATATCAAGCTTATTACCACAAAATGTATCAAAACCGGGAGCTATAATGATGACTTCTATCACCGATAACCAATCGCAAAAGTTACAAGAACTAGCAAGAGTATATGGAGTTCCTCTTGAAGACCTGCTGTGTGCAACCATAGAGGACTGGATCAGTTCTCCCAAAAGTGATTTTACTCAAGCGGCAGAATACGTACTCAACAAAAATGCTGAACTTTACCGACGTTTGGCATAATGCGTTATCTAACATTTGTTGAAGTCCTGGATCTGCATCGTAGAATTATGGAGCAATCATCAGGAGCATTGGGTATTGGCGATCTAGGTTTGCTCAAATCTGCAATTGCTCAACCTCTCATGACTTTTGGCAGTGAGGATTTGTATCCAACCGTTATCGATAAAGCAGCTGCTTTAGGGTTCTCAATTATCATGAATCATCCTTTTATTGACGGCAATAAACGCACTGGTCACGCTGCAATGGAAACGTTCCTCATCTTGAATGGTTTTGAAATTAGTGCTTCTGTGGATGAGCAGGAGCAAGTTATCTTAGCAGTAGCATCAGGTGCATTAGAGCGTGAAGCATTCGCTGAGTGGTTGGGAGAACACACAACCCCAAGCTAACTTTTCCCCTGAGTATCAAGCTTATTACAAAAAATGTATCAAAACCGGGAGCTATGAGTAATTTATTGACGAAAGCCTTTCAGAAAGCCCAATGTTTACCGGAGCACATACAGGATGAACTGGCTGAACAGTTCATTGAGGATATTGAGATGGAGCTGAAATGGCAGCAGACATTATCTCAACCAGAAAGTGCTATCCTAGAAGAACTAGCAGAGAAAGCCTTGAGAGATTCTTTGCAGGGAAAAACCAAGGTTATGGGCTTTGATGAACTATAAGCTTTGGAAACAAAACCCTAGCCATCCGAGTTTGGAGTTCAAAAAGCTGAATACCAAGCAGCCCATATACTCGGTGAGAACCGGAATAGGCTGGCGTGCTGTAGGAATCATGAAAGCTCCAGATACAGTTGTCTGGTTTTGGATCGGACCCCATAGGGAATATGATAAGTTACTCAAGAAACTATGAATGTACTGTAGGTGAGACAGAAGAAGGTGCGTTCGTTCTGTCAATCTTTTTTATTGCGACTAAGCCTATTAATATAGTTAGTGGCAGTGACGAGACTGCGTCGCATAAGTTCCACAGCATGTGCTAGCTCACCGATCTCATCCTCACTTCGTACGGAGACCTCTTCCTCTAAAAGCCCCTCACTCACACTGCGAGCAACACGAGCCATATTAATAACAGGTTTCAGTACAAAACGTTGTACAAGACGGTCCATGAGGATGAAGATACCGGAAAACAAGAGAGTTAGGAGACCAACAGCTACCAAACTGCGCTTCAAGATAAGACTGTTGATATTAGTTAAGGGAACCGCCACAAAGTTAGCACCCACCACCTGACCTATAGTATACCCATAACCACTGTTAGTCCCATATTGTTCCACAACCTCACGAGGTGCCTTTTCTGGTACACCGTGACACTGCAAGCAGGATTCCTGACTCACGGAGGGTGTGGAATAAACCAGGTAATTGTTATCCTCAATTTTTCCCTTTTCAACTAGCTTTTTCAAGCTTTTATCAGTGCGAAAACGCTCAATAATTGTCTCTTCCAGGGGGTATGGTAGATTTTGTGGATTCAATGGGTTATCTGAAACGAGCTTGATGTAGTAATCAGGTTGGATTTTCAAGAAATGTTCTGCAATGCGCTTCGTTGCAACGGCAAAAGAGACTGCTGGAAGATGAACAATGCCTCGGGGGAGTAAGTAAGGAATCATATCTTCCTCAACGTAGGTTGAGTTAGCTTTCATCATATCAATCAGTAAGTTAAGTTCCTGACGAGAGCTGACATTCACCTCGTGTCTCGTCCAGACATTCACAGATAGGATTGTCACAACCAAGGTCACCACATAAAGTCCAATCAAGACCCTGCGAAATTGCCCGAGCAAACCCTTCTTGGGAAGAACTGAATCCACGAATTTTTGAACCATTGAACTAATCTCCTTACTATGTACTTATTACTAAAGGTAGCCGATAGATTTAAGAAACTCCTTTTTGTGCTGTGGTTTGTCAATTTCTTCTGTCAGTCGTTGGACAAGACTATGAAAACCGATAGAGTTTTTTGCGGAACCGAACTCCTGGACAACCTCTTGATAAATGTTGTCGTAGATGACACCTGCAATCGGACCAACAGCTTCTTGAAAAGCCTTCTTTACATTGGTTAGAGCGGAATTAGGGATAACAACAGTCTTTGGGGGGACGCCTTCGGCGGCACCTTCGGTGTTAGGCAACTTTTTTTCTACCTTGGACCCCTCGACCGACTTTTTTGACCTAGTTTCCTGAGGTTTAGCAACTTTCCAGGATAACCCAGATAACAGTAATTTTAAGATGTCCCCAGTGGAGGGCAGATCATCCTGACTTGGCAGAAAAGCCTCGGTGTATTTTTTAACCGAGCAACTTTTAACTTTTATACTGTCTAACAGCTGTACTGCTGCGGCCCCTGACTGGTTCCGATACCGCAGCTTTGTAATCTCACCGTCTTTAATGACGATGAAAATTAGATTGCCATCGATTGTGGAAGCAAAAAGATTAGCACTTCCTTTAGCCTTAATTATTTTTAAGACAATCGTCAAAAATTCCCTGTTACGATTCATTGGTTATTAAATATATAATATATTTATGCTAGGTTATGCATATATTGCTAAATATAAATTTTAATAATTATCTAAATGTCCTTCTCTATTATAACACTTATATCAGGGAATGCCTATGGTGCCACGATACCACTCATCTCTAAGTATTTATACTTAGGGATGAGGGTCTTGCCCCCGGCATTGATTAATGGCGGGGGTTTCAAAATCTAATCTCACAAGGTTCCCCTTCCAAAAACAAAAGCTGACAGCAACCTTCATTAGCATAGATCCGACAATCAGCACTGGAAGAATTGGAAAATTCCAGAGTTAAATGTCCCTGCCATCCCGCTTCTGCTGGTGTAACATTGGCAATTAAGCCCACTCTCGCATAGCTGGACTTGCCGATACAAAGAACAGTAATATTATCTGGGACTGCTAATCGCTCCAAAGCTACCCCTAAGCCATAGGAATGAGCGGGTAAAATAAAATAACTCCCATTCACATCTCTATTCAGGGTAACTGGTTCGAGATTGTCCGAATTAAAGTTCTTCGGATCCACCACCGTACCAGGAATATGACGAAAGACGCGAAACTCCACGGGAGATAGGCGAATATCGTAACCAAAGCTTCCCAAACCATAGGAAATAACGGGCACATTTTCCAGCTGACAAATTAACTGAGGTTCAAATGGCACAATCATTCCTTTTGAAGCCATTTGTGCTATCCAAGTATCGTTTTTAATCATAATATAACTAATAATACAGTTTTGGTAATAGTCATGATACTGAATATTGGATCCCTTTACCATTTTGAGCAAAATCTACTACAGTGTTCGCAGATAATTCATGAAAAGTCATGGCTTTAAGCAAACTCAAAGGGATAGTGATATGGTGTGCTCCCCCTTGCAGTGCTGCTACTGCTTCCGAGGGGGATTTGAGACTAGCAGCCAAAATTTCTGTCTCGCTCCCTTGCAATACCTCAGCCATTTGGCGAACTAAAGCCAAACCATCCCCTAATTGACATAAGGGATGGCATATTTTGCCCCCGCTTCCCTTGCCACTACTGCTTGAGCTACACTGTAAATAGCAGTAATGGAACAAGTAATCTCCCCCGACAGAGCACTCACCACCTTAAAACCAACCTCAGTTGCGGGGACTTTCAATACTGTTTGCCGCCCAATAATTTCAAAAGCTTGTCTTCCTTCTGCTATCATATCTTTGAAGTCAGGAGCGGTTAGTTGATAATAAAGTTCCCCCGGACTAATAGCTGCAAGCTGTTTCAGAGTGACAGAAGGTGACAACTCACTTTTAGCTAAAAGAATGGGGTTAGTTGTGATACCTTTAACCCATCCTAATTTTACTGCCTCTTGGGCTTCTTTAACTAAGGCAGAGTCTAAATAAATCATATCAGTTCCTTCTAGAATAGCACAA
>JACONB010000095.1:0-3748 GCA_014323965.1 Prochloron sp. SP5CPC1
CATGTGACGAGCTTGAATTGTATTACCATCTTTACCACAAATACCTACCGCTAATGCCCCTTCTTGGTTAATTAATGCAACCAGTTCTTTATTGACCCGTCCCACTAATACCATTTCCACAACATCCATTGTGGCACCATCGGTAACCCGCAAACCATCTTTAAATTGGGGTTCTATACCGAGTTTGGTCAACCAGCTATTAATTTCCGGTCCCCCACCATGCACTACCACAGGTCTGACCCCAACAGAAGATAAAAAGACAATATCCCGGATTACTTTTTCTTTCAGGTTGCTGTCTTTCATCGCTGCACCACCGTATTTGATAACTACCGTGCGACCAGAAAATTTTTGGATGTAAGGAAGTGCTTCACTCAACACTCGCACGCGGTTTGCTTCAGTTTCTCGGATATATTCCCTTTGTGCTTTCATTGGTTGTTGTTTTTGGTAGCAAGAACGGTAGGAATCATTTCTATTGCTCTGGCGGCAATTTCAGCAGGAGTTTCCTTTGATTCCATAGTAATATGGATATCAGCTTGTTGATAGAGACGTCGGCGCTCTTCTAGTATGGATTTAAATTTAGCAGCAGG
This sequence comes from Prochloron sp. SP5CPC1, assembly GCA_014323965.1. Taxonomy (GTDB): domain Bacteria; phylum Cyanobacteriota; class Cyanobacteriia; order Cyanobacteriales; family Prochloraceae; genus Prochloron. The sequence continues at coordinate 588 of JACONB010000095.1, forward strand.
GTTGGCTGACGTTAGCAGGGGTCTGGTGTTGTCAAGGGCTAATCGCTGGAGGAGGGTTTCTACGGTTGCATCGAGCCAGAGAATCAAGCCATGATGAAGATAACTCCAATTTTGGCGTCGCAAAACGATACCCCCTCCAGTAGCGATCGCACTTCTGGTATAGGCGGATATTTCCCCTAATACTTTGGTCTCTAACTCTCGAAATGAGTTTTCCCCCTCGGTGGCAAAAATCTCGTTAATCGTTCATCATACCGATGAGAAAGACGTTAATCCCCTGTAAATCTAATTTTGTCATTTTTTAGACAAATTTTTTTTCTTTTGCTATAGTAGAATACACTGTTACTTTACTTAAATCCAGTCCTCTTCATCTGGATCTTCCTCTTCCTGCGGTTGTTTTTGTCTATAGGGAGGAGTTATTACTCGATAGTTAGCATCGTAAACTTCCTCCCTACTACTTGTTTCTGATTGTACTCCGTACAAATTACGCTGAGAATCTTCCCGATAGCTGTAAGAATAAGTAGAATCAGAACTATCCCTTTCATAATTATATTCCTCTTCGGTATCATGGTAATCTTCTCTTAGGTTGGTAGGTTCTGCGGGAGGTTCTTCAATATTCCACTCGTCTTCTCTCTTCATGTTTTCAGTTCGGTATTCTCTGGGAGGTTCAGGGAGTTCAAATGATGGTGGATCTGATTCTGTTGCTTTGGGATCAATCCCTGCTACAGCTATATAATTTAAGTATGTTAAGCAAGCGCTAGTTAATGCACCAGCAGCAGTAAATAGGAATACCCAGATTGCTAGTGGCAGTGTGACTGGGGTACTATTGAAAAATACTAGGGATATTGGTTGGCGATTTTGAAGGAAAAGGGCGATCGCCGTTCCCAATAATAGTACTAATATTAGCAACCTAACTTTAACATGCATTGCATAAATAAAATGTTCATTATGTAAGCGTCCATGACCCAGTCTTTACAGCCTTTGCGTCTTTGCGTCTTTGCGCGAAACCTTTTCCCGATTGCCCACCCTACGCGCCAGACCAGCGGTTAATGGGGACGCAGTCTATTCCCAACTGATCCAGGGTACGAGCAACAACAAAATCCACTAAATCCTCAATTGTTTGGGGATTGTGATACCATGCAGGTATAGCAGGGACAATTTTCACTCCCACTTGGGCTAGAGCGGTTAGGTTCCGCAGGTGAATAAGGCTAAAAGGGGTTTCCCTAGGAACGAGAATAAGGGGACGACCTTCTTTGATCTGAACGTCAGCAGCCCTTTCTAACAGATCGGAACTCAAGCCTGCTGCTATTTTAGCAACAGTACTCATACTACTGGGAATAACAACCATTCCCTGAGTGGGAAAAGATCCGCTGGCAATAGTTGCTCCTAGGTTTGACCAACGGTGACAACGGAGTTTCCCTGCTGTTAGGACTCCTGCTTGCTCTCGCCAAAACTTTTCCTGTTGTTCCGGTTCTGTGGGCATGGAAATCTTTTGTTCTGCAAGCCATACCATTGAGGTAGCTTTAGAGGCTACTACTTCAATAGTATAGTCTGCTTCGAGAAGGAATTTAATAGTGCGAACGGCATAGATTAAACCGGAAGCACCGCTAATACCGATAATAAGGGGTTTAGTCACTTGTTGTTTTTGTTGAACCGCAGAGGCGCAGAGGGCGCAGAGGGGGGAAGAGGAGTGTTAAATTAGTCCTTCTAGTTCTAATTCTTCTATCATTTGTAGTGCCCGAGGGTCTCCTACTTGTAACAAGGCTGCTTTTGCGTCTTCCTTGACTCCTAAATCTTCATCTTCTACATAGCTTTCTAGGAGAGCGTCAATGGCTGTAGCGTATACTACATTAGAGGGTAGTTCACGGCAAAGTTTTCCCAGAGACCAAGCACAATTACTGCGCACTGCTGCGGTGGAGTCTCGTCGCAAGCCTTGAATTAAGGGGGGAATTGCGGCAATAATGTCTTCATAGGTTAGTTTGGCTACTGTTGCTAAACCGCTGGCAGCCCAGAGACGAACGGCGGATCTATCAGTTTTGAGGGCGTGGATCAGGGGTTGGGTGGCTCTAGGGTCTTTGCTGTTTCCTAGTGCCCAAACTATACCTTTGCGAGCGTAACCGTTCCAATCTTTTTTTAGCTGCTCTATTAATGATTCTACAGCGTCTGGACTGGTGTTTCTTCCTAAAGCATAGGCAGCACTGACTCGCACTAGGGCACAGTCGTCGGCGAGTAGTTTTATCAGTTGGGGGATGGAACGGGTATCTTCTAAGTCGCAAAAAACCCTTGCTGCCAGCATTCTTTGTTTGGTTTCAGGGTGAGAAAGCAGTGGCAATATTGCTTCTGGGTCGGGAGTTGGTGGTTCTCTCTCCCCTGTTGGACTTTCAATATTAAGTAAATCTAATTCGTTATCATTCATATGATTACTGGAGTGTCTCTGTGGGGGAGGTTACTAGGTCCAGCTCTTCTATAGGTGCTGGGTTCGCCATGTCTGAAGGGATGAATATTCGGGCGCTGGTGGCTAATAATGCTACTAGGAATACTAGCAGGATAAGGAAGGGAACAATGTATTCACGAAAGATTGCCATTATAATTTTTGTTAGTTGGTAGCTATAATATTTTAACCATTTCCTTGGGAAGATTGCAAATATTGGCTCACCCCAAGGTTATAATAGAGGTATCTACCTTGTTCAAGTATAAGGAATAGTGGTAAAAATGATGACTTTTGAAGAAATGCAGGCAATTATTGCAGAAATGTTGGAGTCTCAGCGAAAGTTTAGTCTGGAACAAGAGGAATTTAATCGCCAACACCAGCTGCGACAAGAGGAATTTAATCGCCAGCACGAGTTGCGACAAGAGGAATTTAATCGCCAACACCAGCTGCGACTCCAAGAATTAAGTGAACGATACCAAAAATTAAGTGAAGAACACCAGCAGTTTAAGGAAAATATGGAGCGAGAAATGGAGCTTTTTATGGCTCGTCAGCGGGAGTTGCAAGAAAGCGATCTACGTCGTCAGTCAGAATTCGCTGAAGTCTCCGACGGTATTAAAGCTTTAATGCGGATTTCAGAACGATTAGTGACTAATGCAGAAATGGTGGATTATATTCAAAAAAATCATGAACAAAGAATTCGTGATTTGGAAGAAGAGTAGGGTGGGTCTTGTTT
>JACONB010000095.1:3822-10502 GCA_014323965.1 Prochloron sp. SP5CPC1
ATAAATTAACTGCTACCTTGTCCACCCTACTCTGCTCTCGATTTCTCTCCGTAGCGCTACAATCCTGGTCGAGATATGGGGAAGGTTTTCCGCTTATTGAGCTGACGTAACCAAAAACCCCCTACTACGGCGATTACTAAGCATACCCACCCTATTAAAGGTTGTAAGAGTAAGAAGCCCCCAGTGGCCAGCATTGCTCCAAACAAAAGTAATATTGATGCTAAAACTTTTTTTATGTCCAAACCTAAATTTTGGATTGGGGCTAAACCAGTAGTGATACGCTGTTGCCTCCACCCTGGACCTCCTGGACGCACTAAGCGATAGAATTCATTGAGGGTTTCTGGTGTTTCGGGAGAAGTAACAAACATTACTACATTCCATAACAAAGTTAGTAGCAAGCTATTTACCATGACCCGGGTGCCGAAATCCTCTATTTTCAAGGCTGGCACCAAGGTGGTGGCGCAACCCAGGAGAAAACTCCCCACTATGGCAGATAGTTCCGCTGCTGCATTGACTCGCCACCAAAACCAACGTAAGATGAATACTAAGCCGGAACCTGTACCGATGATAATTACTAATCGGAACACAGTGGCTACGTCTTTAGCAAAGAAGGCGGCGATCGCACCTAAAACAGTAACTAAGACTGAGGAGATTCTACCTACCCAAACTAACTCTCCCTGAGAGGAATTGGGGTTGTAGAACCTTCTATAAAGGTCGTTGGTAATAAAGGAAGCTCCCCAGTTAATAGAAGTAGAAACAGTACTCATAAAAGCAGCTATTAAGGATGCAACTACCAGTCCCAACATTCCTGAGGGTAAAAATTCCAACATGAGTTTGGGATAACCCAACTCTCGGTCCTCTAAGTCGGGAAAAATAACTAAGGCTGCGAGGGCGACGATTATCCAGGGCCAGGTGCGCAGGATATAGTGCATAATATTAAAAATCCAAGCTGCTTTCTCTGCTTCCCCTTCATTTTTAGCTGCGGCAAACCGTTGTACAAACTCCCCACCTCCGTCACTACGGCGCCAGGACCACCACTGGATAAAGATATAGGCAAAAAAGGTGCTGGCGGTGATACCTGCGGTTTGGCTAAATTGCAGAAAACTTCCTTCACCACCCACAGTTAAGGGAAAGAAGGATAAGATATCTTTATCTGCTACTTGGGGTACTTTCTCAACTAAAGCGTGAATACCCCCCACATTGTCCAGTGCATAAAAGGCTACCACCATAGCTCCCAATAAAGCCAGGAAAAACTGAAAGAAGTCCGTGGACACTACTCCCCACAGTCCCGCCAAACCAGAGTATATTAAGACAAAGATGCTGACACCGATGACTGTTAGGAGTTTAATATAGTTAGCGTCTGCCGGTATACCTAGGTTTTGCCAAATTTCCAAGGCTTCCACAACTTTAACCATAGCCAGCATAGCATAGCCGATGGCAATGCAGTTCATGGGTACAGCAAAGATGAAGGCTTTCACGGAGCGCAATACTGCTGCCATTTCCCCCCCGTAGCGCAGTTCCGTCAATTCTGCATCGGTGATGACTTGGGATCGCCGCCACATACGGGCAAATACGTACACCATAGTAATGTGGGAGATGCCGAAAATCCACCACTCCCAGTTTCCCGCAATACCCCTGGTACCCACAACTGCGGTAATATAGAGGGGGGTATCGATGGAGAATGTTGTGGCTGCCATGCTAATACCAGCTAACCACCAGGGGAGGGATCGCCCGGAGATAAAGAAGTCTTCTATAGATTTGGATGCTTTGCGAGATAAGTACAGTCCCAACCCCATAGCTAAGACGAGATAGAATAGGATAATTAGCCAGTCAATTGTTTTCATAAGTTACCTTCGTCTTAAACAACCCCTTTGCGTCTTTGTGCCTTTGCGCGAGATAATACCTTGGAATACCACATTAATGAAAAAGTTTCACGCTCCGGCGCCGAGGGCGCAGAGGGAAGAGAGAAGAGAGGAGAGGAATGTTATAAATTTAGGGCGATCGCCCACTCAGCTACAGTAGATCTTGTCATTATGCTCCTTCTCCTATATTAGAAGTGTTTTTGTGGTTGTCTACGGGATATCATCCGTATCCATCTGCGTTAATCTGCGTTAATCTGCGGTTTAATTCAATATTCTTAATTGAGAACCCCCATCGCCTTTTAAGACTTCAATTCTGTTTTGGAAAGCTGCTTTAAATTGAGCCATATGTGTTATAGCAAGAATGCAGGAAAAATCAGCAGCAATAGCATTAATAGCAGCAATGAGACGTTCGCACCCTTCTTTATCCTGACTACTAAACCCTTCGTCTATAATTAACATCTGCATTTCCGTTCCTGCTCTTTGGGCTAATAGTTGGGCTAAAGCTAGACGAATAGCAAAATTAATCCGAAATGCTTCTCCCCCGGAATAAGTTTCGTAAGCACGAGTTCCCCTGGTATCAGCGATGGCTATTTCCAAAGTATCAATTAGTTTAGCATTTTTCTTGGAGCGACTACTAGCAGCTTTTTGGGTCAAAAACTGAATGTGCAACTGATTATCCGTCAATCGTGCTAGAATTTGATTAGCTTGACTTTCTAACTGGGGAAGGATATTCTCAATAGTCAGGGCTTGAATACCATTTTTGCCAAATGCCTGTGCCAATTCCTGATATACTATATATTGCCGTCTTCCATTTTTCAGCTGTTGGCAACTATCTTCGTGCTGCTTTGCTAGAAGTTCCAGTTGAGTAAGTTCCTGTTGTAAACTTCCTCGTTGACCAATTAATGTGTCTAGTTGACGTCGTCTCTGCTGAGTTTGCTGCTCCAAAGCTTTGATTTCTCCACTTTTATCCCCCATTTCCGCCATTTGTAGGACAATTGTATTTATCTGCTTTTCTAGGGTTGCTTTCTCTTCTAACCTAGATTTGAGTACCTGGGTTAACTCCTCTAGACGCTGCTGCACTTGGGGATATGCAGTCTTGGCTTGTTCCAACTCTTTGTGACGCAAATGCCAAGTTGTGCCTTGACGCAATTGGGCAATTAGTTGATTGTGTTGGGTGTCATTATACCCCAATTGGGCAATTTCCCTGTCTAGTTCCCCAATTTGTTGCCTAATTTTAGTTTCCCACTCTTCTTTCTGGCGTTGCAAACTGGCAATTTTTTCCTCACACTGGGGTTTTACTGCTGCAATTTTCTCCCTTACACCACGAGCTTCTTCTATTTTAGCTTGTTTAATTTCTGCCCAGCGCCACTTTTCCACCTCTTTCCGCACTAAAGTGTGAGTTTGTTCCTCGTAATTTAAGTCAGCTATGAGCTGATCTAACTCAGTTAGTTCCCTCTCTAACTGGGAACCAACCACAAAGGACCGCTCTAAGGATTCTATTTCTAGCTTGATTTGTTGCAGTTGACTGTATATTTCTCCTGTAGCTTCTAAAAAGCTCTCTAACTGCCCTAGTTCCTGTTGTAGTTGGTCATAAGGAGCTAACTCCTGGGTTAATTGGGTATATTCTTCCCGCAATAACTGTAGTTCTCCTTCGCAGGTGGCTATTTGTTCCCGAATATTCCACAATTGCTGTTCATTCTCTTGATATTGACTTTGGGTTTTGCCCATTACCCGTTCCCGGTGGTGTTCGTCCAATTCCCGTTCACACAAAGGACAAGCTGCACCTGGGGACTGTAACATTTTCAGTTTCTGGCGCAGTTCTTCCAATTGCTCCTGGCAAATGCCCTGTTTTTCTTCAAGTCGTCCCCGAAAATCCCTCCTTTCCGTGCCCTTGTCCTGAACCCGTTGCTGGTAAACTCGCTTTTTCTCCAACTCCTCAATTTCCCGATCTACCCTCTGCAATGCTTGACGTTTTTCAGGGACTACTGCCATTTGGTTTTCAAGTTGTTCAACAGTAGAGCGCTTTTGTTCTAATTGAGCTGTTCGTTTAGCTGACCGCAGCTGGATCTCTCTTTCCAGGGTTTGACGCTGTTGCAGGAGGGGGGACACCTGGTGTTGCAAATCATCTAGTTCTTGCAGCTTGCACCGTAATATATGGAGCTTTTTTAAAGCAGCTTCTACCTCCTCAGCACCCCTGAGCACTTGCTCCTGTTCCTTTTCTTGTTCTGCTAAAGTTTCCAGATAAGTCGAGCTTTGGCTAATTTGCACCTTGAATTCGTTACTGCGTTTAATTAGCTGCCCTTCCAGTTCCTGACGCTGTTGTTGCACATTCTGGTAAGTGGTAAATTTAGCTGCTAAGGTTTCTTCTTCCTCTTGCCATTTTAGCAGTTGGTTATAGTTAGCGGTAATTTCTCGTTCCTTACTGAGTACTTTAGCTAGTTCTTTCAGTTGACTTTGAAGTTGAGAATGGTCAAGGGAAAGGCGCTCATACTCCCGACACAGGTTTTCCTGTTGATTTTGGTACCATATGAGCTGCTGTTGAGCAGTTTGACGCCCATGGTCAGCTCTTTGCAGTTCTTGTAGTCTTTCCTTATCTTCTTCAGCCCTCTCTTCCAGTGCTGTCAGCTCCCCGGTAATGGTAGTTAATTGGGAGATAATGGCTTCTTTCCGTTCTAACTGTTGCCCTAGAGGTTCCAGACTTTCCTCTAACTGCTCTACTTTACCCTTATATTCCTTGGAGATATCCTTAGCTTTACCGGCTAACTCCTCATAGCGCTCTAGTTTAAGTAGTTGAGCCAAAATTTGTTTCCGTTCACTAGCACGACGCAGCATAAACTCATTTGCTCTTCCCTGACGCAAATAAGCGGAATTGATAAATGTATCGTAATCTAGCTTTAAACTGGTGATAATTAGTTGTTGAGTGGGGCGTAATCCTTTCAGAGAGAGAGTTTTATAGCCCCCATGACTTTTTACCTGAAATTCCAGAGTGCAGCTTCTACCCCTTTCACGAGTGCGAATAATGCGATAGGTTTCTCCGTTGCAAATGAACTCAAAATCCACCCGCACATTCTTTTCCCCTGTATGAATCACATCTTCCTCATAAGAAGCACGACTTTTGCCCCAAATAACCCAGGTAATGGCATCCAATAATCCAGATTTACCCGCACCGTTGGCACCGCAAATACACGCAGTATGGAGTCCACGAAAGTCTAGGGTTGCTTCGCGATAGCTGAGGAAGTTTTTCAGGGTTAGTTCCAGAGGAATCATATACCACGTACCATGACAGTTGGCGGTTGATAATAGTTATAGCAGATTCTGAGGTAACTTGTCAAGTGCCCTATCAAAAAAACTTTGCGTCTTTGCGCCTTTGCGCGAGACATTCACCAAACTTTGGGTTGAAAATTTTTATCATTAGCAATTTCCACCACCTCCCCTGATTGTCGGATAACGAACAAACCCCGACGATAAGCATAGCTATCTATTCCTTCATCAATGTCAATTCCGGCGATAGCACCATTTAGGGTTACATCGGCAAAACGGGGAAATGCTTCCTTAAAACGAGCCAACTTTTCTAAAAAATAATCCACATCTGATTTAGATAGATGAGACTTTACTTCCACAGCAACTGCAACATCCCCATTCATAGCGAGGATATCAATTTCCATTGCTAAACCTGCACGTTTTGTTTTCATGCGACGGAGAGTTTGTGTTACTAAAATTCCTCTTTCTTGAAAAAGACTTACAGCAGCAGGCTCGACAAAGTTTTCTAAAAATTGTCCCCAACGACTTGTAAGACTGCTAACAGCTTTATTGGTGTTCGCTACAATAGCTTCTACTTTGGCAAGTCTTTTTTCTGCTTCTACTGCGCGACGCTTACGATCCTCTGCAAGTTCAACTGCAAGTTCTTCTGTACGACGTTTACTATCCTCTGCAAGTTGGGCTAAAAGACGATCTAATTCTGCTGCACGACGCTTGCCATCTTCTGCAAGTTCTGCTAAACGACGATCTGCCTCAGTTTGAGAAGCTCGAAACAGGTTATAAATGTCGTTAATAGTAAAAGAGTCTGACATGGTTATATCTCCAAAGTAAATTCCTGTAATATATATCAAATTCTGAGGTAACTTATCAAGTGCCCTATCCAAAAAACTTTGCGCCTTGGCGCCTTTGCGCGAGACATTCAGGAGAATATCAAACGTTCACAGCAGGCGCAAATTTGGACATTGTACATATCTCTACTTGTCTTTTCCTGCTTTTTTATTTCGGAAATAGTTGATACCTCCTACTGCTACTATCCCAATAATTCCCGGTATGGTACCAAACTCAAAAGGTACGGGGGTTGTCGATTGTGCAAAAGCTATTTCCCCCGATCTAACAGCAACAAAACGAGGATCTGCATCCTGACTTCTGTGAATACTGAGAACATTTAGGTGAACATATCGAGTTATCCTGGGTTGGAAGCGAAATACCCGAGCTGAAGTGAACACTCGGTCAATGATAGCGTTTGCCTCCCCTTCTATTAATAAATCTCCACGGTTGTCGCTAAAATTATCATTGTCATCGGCGAATAACTAAAATTCCTTTATGTTGCGGTGGAATTGTCGCGGATTGCCCCAAATCGCTATTCCTTCGATCCTAAAGACAGCACCTAGATCAAAAGTTAAGGTGGTTATTGAATGTCCGTTCTCGGTACTCCACAAGGATATATCATCGCCTGCCAATTGAAACCGAACATGCTCGGTTACCTGATCAAAGGAAGTTCTGTCCGTAACAAATCGACTATAATCTCCATCCACTAACGGGGTGCTGACGAGTAATCCA
>JACONB010000096.1:0-6674 GCA_014323965.1 Prochloron sp. SP5CPC1
TGTTGAGACGACAGCTTGAGTCATAGTTAGACCTCTCTGGCTTGGTGCGCGCGGACTATTTTATCTTATATCATACCAGCTCCCCACTTTGTTTCTCCGGTTCCTACCAAAAATAACTGGTGACTGGTAACTGCTGACTGCTATAGCAACCATCAACCACCAGAGAGTGTTAATTTGGGGGCGATACCATACAGTATCGGCGATACCGTGAGCCAGCATTCCAGCCATAGCAGCGATCGCTCCTATGGTCCACAACCCACGACTGTCCCTTTGAGTGCGCAAATACTGTAGTTTAGCTATCCCCTGTTTAATAGTGACAGTAATCAGCCACAAAAAACAACTCAAACCAATAATACCAGTTTCCACTGCTATTTCCAGATAGATAGAATAAGCACTCAAAGCGGAATAGTTGGGGCGCATGTAGAGGGGATAAATTTTGTTGAAGACAGCATTACCCGGTCCGATCCCGATTAAAGGGCGATCGCGGATCATATGGGACACCGCCCACCAGACGTTGATGCGAAAATTATTACTACTATCCCCTCTACCTGCAAAAATACTCACCACTCTCAGACGCAAAGGTTCTACAAACAGCACTGCTACCAATAACAACCCAGCTAAACTCCCCCCAACGATGGGTAGCAACCAAGTGCGCCAGAAATCAGGGAGCTTGGATCGGAACCAAAAGCGCAGCAAAAGCAGGAAAGTCAGGATGACTACCACCATACCAATCCAACCACCGCGACTATCAGTAAAATACAAACAAGCAGAGTTAACCAAAACCATTGTCAGTGCTAAAGCTTTCGGCAGCAACCCCCGCCAAACAAAAACAGCAGCTAAGGAGAGGGCGATCGCCCCTAGTAAATATCCAGCCAAGAGATTGGGATTGCCTAAATAGCTGTAAACTCTTGTATCTTGAGCTAAAGGAGAGTTGGGATCATTCCAAGTAGCTAATTGTTCAACCCCAAAAAACTCCTGTCGCACTCCATAGACACTTACTACTAAAGCCACATGGAGCAGAATTGTAATGATAATGCTCATCATGGGAGGAGAACGGAAAATCTTGGTGCTCAGAGCAAATAAGATTAAATAAAGGGTTAGCTTTACCCAACCAGAAAAAGCAGCTCCCTTAACTGGGGAGAAAGCCATAGCAATTGTAGCGATGCACCAATACAATAGCACAATGAGGTGAATCGGATTGCCTTCTGTTCTATCCACCTCCGATACCGTCAGCAATACCCAGTAACCAGCGCCAGCTAACAACAACAAGCCGATTAAACTAGTAGATGTAAAAGGAGCGAAAACCACCACTAGGCTAATCAATAGAGCGCCCAGAAGTTCTGACTGCTGAAGCAACCAGCTACTTTGACGCCAAGATGGTGGTAAACTAACCAATCTATAGATAGAGCTACCACTTCGCCACTTATCAAAGTGTAAATTATTTTGCATAACTAAGATGGTTACTATTCCCCTTGCAAGCAACGAGCATTCTTCATCCAGCTTCACCTTTTTCTTTACTTAGAGTTGGCCAACCGAGTCTTGGACTCATCATTTTTGATTCTCAGACCAAACCTGATGAGAGAATAGGGATGTAATCACTTTGGCACCCCGAAGCTGATTGGATGTGGGAAGATGACCTTGGGGAGCAGAGAGATTCCAAGTAAATTCATTGGGATAGCGAGTCCAGTTTTTACCAGACTTCCAGCCGATTCTCGGCCATAGTTTCGTTAAATCTTTACCTAAGGACAGCCAAATTTTCCGCTGAGCTATGAAGCCAAATTTTCCTGTAGAGTGTAACCACCAAAGGCGATCGATGGTCTGTAAATCAACGCTAGGGAAGTTATCCACTTCCGTAAAGTACAACCATTTTCTCTTGATTGCTGCCGGGCCTGCTAATTCGCACAGCTTTTCCAAGGTGAGAACATCCGCACGTTGAAAGTCCAGCTGCCTCAAGGATCGTTCTAATGGCAGGTAGTCTATGTTTCGTTCCGATTCCAGGGAAAGGAGGCCACGGGGAAAATAAGCTTGCAGAAATGCTTTAGTTTCGGCAGTATTGACCTGAGAAAGAGCCTGGTAAGCTTTGCCCATGGCCAAATTAACTGAGCCAGACTGACAAGATTGTAAAAATTCCATCAATACTTCCCAACCTGGAGCCCCCATACTGACGAGTGTCCGAATCAGTTGAAGTTGATTTTTTTCGGAGCCGGATTTAAATTGAGAGCGCAGATCTAAAGGATCTTCCATAAGTTAGATAGACTAATATCTCTTTATTTTAGAGGCAAGGAGGATACTCTTGACGATGGCTGTAGTGGAAGTAGGAATTTCCACTTGCACCAATTCTATTTTACCTCCATAGGCTTGTACCGCACTGGCTTCTGGTAAACTGGAAATACTGTAATCTCCCCCTTTGACGTAGATTTCCGGTTGGAGCGTTTCAATGAGATTGATCGCCGTGGTCGTGTCAAAAATAACCACCCCATCGACTGGTTTGAGACAAGCTAGCACCTCTGCCCTTTCAGATTGCCCAATGAGGGGACGGGGAGGAAAACCCGGTTGCTGGGGCTTGATTTGTGCCACAGAGCAATCGCTGTTTAAACCCACTACTAAGCTCTTTCCCAGTCCCTTGGCCACCTTTAAATAGCGAACATGACCAGCATGAAGGAGATCGAAGCAGCCATTGGTAAATATCAGAGGACGCCACTTTTCGGGCGCGGTGGCGATGGCTGTTCTTAGTTCTTCGAGTTGATAAATGTTTTCCCTCATGACTCCACCCGCTCATATCCTTTTTCATCTTTCGGCGGTAATGTTAGCCTCGCCTGTCTTAGTGCGCCTCTACAGTTATATCGCATTCTGCGAGGGTGCGACCGCAATAGTTTAGGTTCTAGCAGCAGCTCAGGGCTGGCTACGCACCCCATGCAATTTGCGTTCGCTCTCGGCGCTTGGATATAGTCGATAGGTTATTTTGCTCCTTGGCATACAGTCGCACGAGTCCTTATACTTTAACTATAGCGGTTTTTGTCAAGCTATTCAAAATGAATTCGAGAAATTGCGGCACTATATTAATTCCCAAAACGCACCCAAAGCGTAGTTGGCCATTTAGAAGGCATCACCCAGGAAATTGACACGAAGCTGATGTGGGGGCACAAGTTGTAGCACGGCGGAATCATGTCCTAACCAACAAGCGTAGTGCTATATACTCAGAAAAAAAAGTCATGAAACATAAATTAGTCAGAAAAAACAACGAATGGTTTTGTACTGTTTGCGAACGTTCTTTTAATTCCAAGTCACGTAGTTTTTGCCCTGGACACAAATGTTACACAGATAAAAACGAAATCCCTGCCCATTTGAAAAGTGAATGGGAACTAGAGAGACTCAATTTACGTCCGACGGGAAACCCTCAAGCCACCCTTTATAAGCCAACAACAGAAGCTAACTATCATAGCTTATACGATATTCGAGAATCCGAGATAAAAGACCAAACGCTTCCCCCAGTCATAACTTGGGAAGAAGCAAAAGAGAATGGTTTTCTCACCGAAGGAAAGCTAAAGCAACAAAACCTGTCACCAGGGGCAACAAAACCTATAGCTTGTGCTATGGTTTGGGACAAAGACAACGAAGAGCATATTCCTATTAATTTATATATACCTGATGAATGCCAATGGTCACCACGAGACCATTACATTACAAAAACACAACTAAAAGAAGCATATCTGTTGTCTAATAAATGGATAAAACGACTGGGGAAAGAAGACGAAATTGTTCCCTTGGGTGGTTTCCGTTACGCCTTGCTATATAGCAGGCAAAGAGTCGAGAAATTTTTAGCAGACAATGCCAAAGAATATGCAGAGTGGATTACCCGTCGTGATAAACTCAGAGAGACTGGAATCAAAGTTTTTCAAGAAAACAGGGAAAAAATCCAAGCAACAAGACTAATTAATCAACCAATCAAGAAAGCTGGGTTGGAAGTTCCAACTGGTGATAATAAAGAGGCAAAAAAAAGGCAACTCGTAAAATGTTTAGAATGCGCATCTAGTTGTGTTTTTCAAAAAGGACTGTTTTGTGTTATACATCCCTTAGGGTTGGAAGATTGGCAAATTCCTTGTTCTGATTATACGAAAAAATAAATGGCAGCTGAAAATCAACTCATTTCCTGGCTTACCCCAGACCAAGAAGTAGATAGATTGTTAAAACAAACAATTGCTGAAACCTTTACATAACATGGCTTTCCTCTTACCCCACACCCGCGCGCCGCGCTATATCATGAATTGTACAATTAGCGGTTCGTCTGAACATGTCCCGGGAAAGGGCACAACCACAATTTAGGCTCACTATAGTTTACCTATGTACGATAAAATCTCTCCTCCTGATACTGGTGCTGCAATTATCTTCCAAAACGGCAAACCAATCGTTCCCGACAACCCCATTATCCCTTTTATTCGGGGAGATGGCACGGGAGTGGATATTTGGCCAGCTACCCAAAAAGTAATTGATGAAGCAGTAGCAACAGCCTATGGGGACAAGCGCAAAATCCACTGGTTCAAAATCTATGCTGGTGATGAAGCTTGCGCCCGCTACGGCACCTTCCAATATTTGCCCCAAGATACCCTCAAAGCCATTGAAACCTACGGCATTGCCATCAAAGGCCCCCTCACCACTCCTGTAGGGGGGGGTATTCGGTCCCTCAATGTTGCCTTGCGCCAAATTAATGACCTCTACGCCTGTGTGCGACCCTGTCGCTATTATCCCGGCACCCCTTCCCCCCACAAATATCCAGAAAAGGTAGATGCCATCGTTTATCGGGAAAATACGGAAGATATCTATTTGGGCATTGAATGGCCCCAAGGAAGTGAAATTGCCCAGCAGCTCATTCAGTTTCTCAACTCAGAACTGATTCCGGCGACCCCAGAACACGGGAAGAAGCAAATTCGCCTCGACTCAGGTATTGGGATAAAACCCATTAGTAAAACTGGATCCCAACGTTTAGTGCGTCGCGCTATCCAACACGCCCTTTCCTTACCCCAAGAGAAGCAAAAAGTTACTTTGGTTCATAAGGGCAACATTATGAAATACACCGAAGGAGCTTTTCGGGATTGGGGCTATGAACTGGCAACTTCGGAGTTTCGCGCTGATTGCGTCACGGAACGAGAATCCTGGATTTTGAGCAACGTGGAAAACAATCCGGAGATAACTTCCGAAGAAAATGCTCGTTTAATGGAGCCAGGATACGATACTCTACCCCCTGATAAGCAAGAGAAAATCTGTCGTAGCGTAGAAAGGGTTCTCCATGAGATTGGTTCCAGTCACGGTGAGGGAAAATGGAAGAATAAAGTGATGGTTAACGATCGCATTGCTGACAGTATTTTCCAGCAAATTCAAACTCGACCGGATGAATATTCAATTCTGGCCACAATGAACTTGAATGGGGATTACCTCTCCGACGCTTTAGCCGCCCTTGTGGGTGGTTTGGGAATGGGACCAGGAGCTAATATTGGGGACAATTGCGCTATTTTTGAAGCTACTCACGGCACAGCACCCAAACATGCCGGTTTAGATCGAATTAATCCCGGTTCTTTGATTCTTTCCGGGGTCATGATGTTAGAATTCATGGGCTGGAACGAAGCCGCTGAACTGATTAATAAAGGTCTTGGTAAGGCGATCGCCGCCAGACTTGTCACCTACGACTTGGCTCGTCTCATGAATCCCCCTGTAGAACCACCTTTGAAGTGTTCCGAGTTTGCACAAAAAATCATTGACAATTTTCAATAATTTGTTGTTCCTGGTTGATGATTAGTGTTATTGTCTTTGGAAATTATGGAATTGATTTTGATTAAAATTGGGCTGATTTAACCCCTGTTGTTGTCCTTGAAAGTTATGGAATTGATTTTGATTAAAATTGGGCTGATTCAGCCCTGGTTGCTGTCCTTGAAAAGTAGGTGATTGGTTGTTGAAATTCAACTGATTTGCCCCCTGTTGTTGTCCTTGAAAGGGTTGCAATCTAGTATTATTAAAATTTGGCCTATTTCCCCTGGGTTGTTGCAATAGATTCGATTGAATCCCCGGACTAACCAAATTAGAATTAAAGCTAGGATTGCTTCCTACTTTCGGTTGATTAAATTGATTGAATTGATTTTCTCTTTGGGGATAAGGTTGTGCTAAAATACTGTTATTATTATTTATTGGCTCCTGGAATGATGATAAGGAAGCAGGTTTCGGTGGATTCACGACTGCTGGTTCCTGGGTGGATAATTCATTCAAAGCATCCTGCAAAGGATTTCCTTTGGTGGTAAATGACTGCTGATTTCGCAATCTATTCGCCAAACTCGGTAAGTTGTTAGAGGATTTACTTGCTGATTCAGAAGAAAGCTTCTTCGCTACAGATTGATATTCGCCGATCAAGTCTGAATTATCAATCTCTTCTGTCTCAGTTGCCAAAATATTATTCGGATCTGAGTTTTGTTCCAATGGATCGGAGCTGAGAATATCTCCGATAGTATTTTTCCGTTTAGATTCTCGTTCTCGTAGCAGCTCGGCGAAACTTTCTGCTGTGGCAATTTCCTTCTCTTCTGGGGACTTAGGTGCTTCAACGGAAGCCTCCTTATCCCCCACCTCTGTTCCACCAGGGGCTACATTAGCTGACTGGGAGGGCTTATCAATCTTTGCCCAATCTGGATCCT
>JACONB010000096.1:6743-7650 GCA_014323965.1 Prochloron sp. SP5CPC1
TGCGCCCAAATCCAGGGGTTACCCACTACCATGTTCATTGATAGTATGAGCGCAATTCTGCGAGATTATTGGCCTTTTTGATTCCTTCCTTAATTGCTGACAATACCTCAAAGTCGCGAATCGGGTAAATTTCTGGTAACAGTTCTAAACCTTCAGGGCCAAATTTCAGTTCTAAACCTAATTCAATTGCTGATACCAGTCCTTCCTGTCGTCCTTCCTGTCGTCCTTCCTGTCGTCCTTCCTGTCGTCCTTCCTGTCTTCCTTGCTCAATACCTTTCCGTATACCGATACGTTCGACGCTCGTTATATAAGGCATTCTTGTATCCTCCTCGTATTCATCGATATCTTCTAAAAAGCTCTCCTCTAAGTCTGGAGATAATCTCATCACCCAATCGATAAAATGGAATAGGTTGATGATATCTTGTCTTTGGTAGCCTTTTTTGTAGAGTCTTTTGGTGATAAACAGCTTCCACTGTCGGCGCTCATTTAAGTCCTTGCGAGTTTCTTTTGCTTTTAAATGGGCCATTACTACTGTAGCAAAAGGGTTGGGGCTATTTTCTAATTCAGCCCACCTCTCTTTGTAGTCGAGTAATTTCACAATGGGGAACTTGAAGCTTACCTCACAACCCCATATCTCATTCCTGTATTCTTCTGGTCTCCATGTCTTGCGCGAGTCTCCTAGGATTACAAAGCTAGCGATAGGATAATTATAACTTAGAAAGAGACGAGAGTGGTATTCATAGATACGCCCTTCAAAGTTTGGTTCGGGGTCGCCCTGCACTTCCAAATGGATTAATACCCATTGCTGGTCACCGTTTTTGAGCCATACTTTCACTAGTTTATCTACATATCTCCGCCCTAATTGAGCATCCCGCACTATTTTCTGTAGTTCTTTGTCGAGGAAAGT
>JACONB010000097.1:0-1890 GCA_014323965.1 Prochloron sp. SP5CPC1
GAACCGCTTTATCATTACGCTTGGTTGATTCCCTTCCTGCCACTAGCAGGGGCGACACTAGTCGGTTGTGGGCTTATCTCCTTCAACAAAGCAACCAATAGTCTCCGACAAATTAATGCCTTCTTTGTCATCTCTGTCCTGGGAGCGTCCATGGTTCTCTCTTTGGCGCTACTGAGGAGTCAAATTCAAGGACATGAGGCTTACACCCGCACCTTTGAATGGGCAGCAGCGGGGAATTTTCACCTTGACCTGGGCTATACCATCGACCACCTCAGTACTCTAATGCTGGTCATCGTGAGTACTGTAGCTTTATTGGTGATGATTTACACCGATGGCTATATGGCTCACGATGCCGGTTATGTACGGTTCTATGCCTATTTGAGTCTCTTTAGTTCCTCCATGTTGGGGCTAGTGGTGAGCGCTAATTTGGTGCAAATCTATATCTTCTGGGAATTGGTGGGCATGTGTTCCTATCTGCTTATCGGTTTCTGGTTTGATCGCCCTGCGGCAGCAGATGCCTGTCAAAAAGCCTTTGTCACCAACCGGGTGGGGGACTTTGGCTTGCTGTTGGGTATGCTGGGTTTGTATTGGGCAACGGGCAGTTTTGAATTCCATGTTATGGGGGAACGACTCTCGGAATTAGTCTCCTCCGGGCATTTAGGGGCTGGTCTGGCAGCCCTTTTTGCTGTTTTGGTTTTTTTAGGTCCCGTAGCCAAATCAGCCCAATTCCCCCTCCATGTTTGGCTCCCAGACGCTATGGAGGGTCCAACCCCCATTTCTGCTCTCATTCACGCTGCAACAATGGTAGCAGCGGGGGTTTTCCTAATTGCTCGCATGTACCCGGTATTTGAACATGTACCGGCAGCCATGACAGTAATTGCTTGGACTGGAGCTTTTACAGCCTTCCTGGGAGCCACCATCGCCCTCACCCAAAATGATATTAAGAAGGGTTTAGCTTATTCTACTATTTCCCAACTGGGTTACATGGTCATGGCTATGGGAATTGGCTCCTATACAGCAGGACTGTTTCACCTCATGACCCACGCCTATTTTAAGGCCATGCTCTTCCTCTGCTCCGGTTCCGTGATTCACGGTATGGAAGGGGTAGTAGGTCATGATCCCGTGTTGGCTCAGGATATGCGGGTTATGGGGGGATTGCGGAAATACATGCCTATTACTGCTACCACCTTTTTAATCGGTACTTTGGCAATTTGCGGTATACCCCCTTTTGCTGGTTTTTGGTCGAAAGATGAAATCTTAGGACAAGCTTTTACCGCCAATCCCGCCCTCTGGGCTGTAGGTTGGTTAACCGCTGGGCTGACTGCTTTTTATATGTTCCGCATGTACTTCATGACCTTTGAAGGGGAATTTAAAGGGAAGGATGAGTCCCGGATCGCCCAGCTATCTCAAGGCCATGACAGTCACAGTCATGATGGTCATCGTACCTCTCCTCATGAGTCTCCCCTCACCATGACCTTTCCCCTCATGGTACTAGCAATTCCTTCTGTAGCCATTGGTTTGCTGGGTCGTCCATGGCACAATGTGTTCGAGGAATTTATATATGCTCCCGGAGAAGCAATTACAGAAGCAATCCATTTTGACAAGACGGAGTTCTTGACTATGGGGGGACTGTCAGTGTTGATTGCGGTGGTAGGGATTATCTTCGCCTTCTTAACCTATCGTCTGGGGAAAATCAATGCAGGGGCGATCGCTGCCAAATACCAGTCTCTTTATCAGTTTTCTCTCAATAAGTGGTACTTCGACGAGATTTATGACTCCTGGTTTGCCCGGGGTAGTCGCCGTTTGGCACGACAAATTATGGAAGTAGACTTCCGGGTTGTAGACGGTGCCGTCAATTTAACTGGTTTGTTAACTATTGTCAGTGGTGAA
>JACONB010000097.1:1956-14308 GCA_014323965.1 Prochloron sp. SP5CPC1
CAGTGGTGAAGGATTGAAATACCTAGAAAACGGTCGTGCTCAATTCTACGCTCTGATTGTTTTCGGTGCTACTTTGAGCTTTGTGCTCATCTTCAGTATTACTTGATCTCGCGCAAAGGCGCAAAGGCGCAAAGGGAGGTTTTCCTTGGCGGCTTTGCGTAAAACTAAGGAAAAATGACAGAATTACCCTGGCTCACTATTACCATTCTCTTTCCCATCGCCGCAGCTTTGTTCATTCCTTTTATCCCAGATAAAGATGGCAAAACCGTGCGGTGGTATGCCCTCATCATCGGGCTGATAGACTTTGCTTTGATTGTCTATGCATTCTTAATGGGCTACGATTTGAGCAATCCAGGACTACAATTGGTAGACAGTTACTCCTGGATCCCTCAAATTAACCTAAATTGGTCCGTAGGGGCAGACGGCTTATCCATGCCCCTCATTCTCCTCACAGGCTTTATCACCACCCTAGCCATCATGGCAGCTTGGCCCGTTACTTTCAAGCCCAAGCTATTTTACTTCTTGATGTTGGCTATGTACGGTGGTCAAATCGCCGTCTTTGCTGTTCAGGATATGCTGTTCTTTTTCCTCGTTTGGGAATTGGAGTTGGTGCCAGTTTACATGATTTTGTCCATTTGGGGGGGCAAAAAGCGTCTCTATGCTGCCACCAAGTTTATCCTCTATACGGCAGGTAGTTCCCTTTTTATCCTCATCGCTGCCCTAGCCATGGCATTTTATGGCGATACCTTCACCTTTGATATGAGGGCGATCGCCGCCAAAGAATTTCCCTTCAACCTGGAAATCTTACTCTACGGCGCTTTCCTCTTTGCCTACGCCGTCAAACTGCCCATCTTCCCCTTCCACACCTGGCTCCCAGACGCTCACGGGGAAGCTACAGCCCCAGCCCACATGCTCCTGGCGGGGATTCTGCTGAAAATGGGGGGTTATGCCCTGTTGCGCATGAATGCGGGCATGTTACCCAACGCTCATGCTGTCCTTGCTCCCGCCCTAGTCATTCTGGGAGTAGTTAACATTATCTACGCAGCTTTAACTTCCTTTGCTCAAAGGAACCTGAAGCGGAAAATTGCCTATTCCTCCATTTCCCACATGGGATTTGTTTTAATTGGGCTTGCCTCCTTTACCGATATAGGGGTTAGCGGTGCCATGCTGCAAATGATATCCCATGGATTAATTGGCGCCAGTCTCTTCTTCATGGTGGGTTGTACCTACGATCGCACCCACACCCTCATGTTAGATGAAATGGGGGGTGTAGGGCAAAAGATGAAGAAGGTATTTGCCATGTGGACCACCTGTTCCATGGCTTCCCTTGCCTTACCAGGAATGAGCGGTTTTGTAGCAGAAATAATGGTCTTTATAGGCATAGCCACCAGCGATGCCTATAGCTCTTCCTTTAAAATCTTAGTAGTATTCCTGGCAGCGGTTGGGGTCATTCTCACCCCCATTTATCTCCTCTCCATGCTGCGGGAAATGCTCTACGGTCCAGAAAACAAACAATTGGTGAAAAAGGAAGTTCTGGTGGATGCGGAACCGCGAGAAGTATTTATTATCGCCTGTCTCCTCATCCCCATCATTGGTATTGGTTTATATCCCAAAATTGTCACCCAAATTTACGATGCTACCACCACGGAATTAACCGCCCTAATGCGTAATTCCGCACCATCTTTAACCCATAATACTGCGTTAGCCTTTAAACAGTCTCCATCAATACCCAACAAAGGATTAAACTAATGTAGGGGCCCACAGCGGTGCGCTCATCAGAATTGTAGGTTGGGTTGAGGTCACGAAACCCAACAAGCCCTTGGAGATTTGTGTTGGGTTTTGCGATGGCTCTACCCAACCTACTATGCCCGTTTATAAAATTTTTCCCCTAAGGTGGGCGATGCCTACTTAGTGAAATGAACAAATTAAATTTACGGTTTCAATTTTTTTTATTATCCTTATCAATTATTGTCATCGCTCTATTTTTATTTTCCGCCAATAATGCAGAAGCAAGACATACCCTGGAAACCAGCTATAGTCTAGCAAATAAGGATTGGTGCGCTCCATTAAACTTCAAAGATAATGCTCAATATTTATCCAATCAGTTAAGCATGCTGACAGCAGAATCAGCATCTCCTCTGTTAGGGCTAACTCTTGTGGGCACATTCAAAAATATTTGTGCTCCTGATGAGTTGAGAGACTTACTCCCTTGGTATTATCAATGGGGGTTTTTGGGCACCATGTTAGGAATACTTATCCTCGTGATGTTCAAAGACACCGGACTAACGTTTTTAGGTCCTATTAAAAAGCCCCTAGATGCTCTTGGGGAAGTGATTAACGTCCTGGGAGGCATTGTTACTCTACCCATTGCTGTCACCTATTTTTCCGATGGTACCGCCTATGAAATTGCTGATTTGATTGTGTCAATATCTCATGGTCTCCTACCAGTTGCTCATGCAGCAGAGAGCGTAACGTTAGCTAGTTCTTCCGCCCTATTGCTTTTACCAGGTAAAATCATAGGCATAATGATGGGTTTGCTCATATATAGTGTAGTTTGGATCCTGGGTAATACTATTGAAGTTCTTATCCTTATTTCCCCTGTTCCTTTCATTGACACTGCCTTAAAAAGCCTGCGGTCATTTCTGCTGGTGGCTTTTACATTCATTGCTTACCAATTTCCAGTCCAGGGTGCTATAATAGCATTGATAATTATCTTTATATCCTGGCGTGTTTTTGGCTGGTCATACCGTTTATTCACCTTTGGTTTTCTCTTTGGTGCTGATTTTCTTGGGTTTTGTGCTAATTTTTTCAGGGAAAAACGACAGAATACTACTATGGAGGAAAAAAATAGCATCCTTGCTTTTACTGGCGAAGGTATTGTTCGACCGAAAAACCGTTCTCTTGGACGCTTGTACAAGAATGAAAGTGGAGATTTAGAATTTATCTATTATCCCTGGTTGATATTACCGTCACGACATATTTTCCTTGATAAGGAAAATACGATTGTAGTCAGGGGCAAAATCTTCAACGTTATTGCCAAAAGAGATTCATCAACTGAAAAGAACCAAACCTTATTCACACTTCCTCCCCGTTACCGTGGAAAGGAAGATTCTCTTGGAACATACCTAGAACTGCCAATTATAAAATAGCAACTGATTTGTTGGGTTTCGTACCTCAACCAAACAACGCAAAACCATAAACTATGTTGGGTTTCGCTTTCGCTCTACCCAACCTACGATTATTTTTGTCTGGTTACCGGATGTGATATCAGTAACCTATCCGCGTTTATCGGTTGCTTACGCAAAGCTTGCGCAAAGCTTCGCAATCAAAAGTTACAATATATTAAGACAGGGTAATTATCTCTTCCCCTTTCCATCTATAATTGAGGATAGTCAGAGCAGATAATGCATAATGCCCTATTTTTTTTCATACTTACTTAATATCCATGAACGAATACGAAACAACTTTTTTATTGCGAGTCCAGCCCTTACTGAGACAACTTTATGACGACAAAACTGTAGAGATAGCTATCGATAATATTTTTAACCTCCTGCAAAACAACTTTTGCTCCTCCCTAGAGGAAAATATCTATAAGTGGAGCGAAGATAACGTTATTTTAATTACCTATGGGGACAGCATCAAAGGCAATGCCGATGAAAAACCCCTAGTAACACTACAGCATTTTCTCACCAAACACCTCCAAGACACCATTACTGGGGTTCACCTGCTGCCATTCTTTCCCTACTCCTCCGACGATGGCTTTGCTGTCATGGACTATCTCGCTGTGAATCCAGATTTGGGAGATTGGGAAGATATTAAAAAGATTAGCAACCAGTTTAATTTAATGGTAGATTTGGTTATCAATCACATTTCCAGCAAGAGTGAGTGGTTCAGACAATTTAAGCAAGGAATCAAACCGAGAGTGGATTATTTTATCGAAGTAGATCCATCCACAGATCTGTCGGCAGTAGTTCGTCCTCGAAGCAGTCCTTTATTAGCTAAAGTGGATACAGTAAACGGTGAGAAGCATGTATGGGCAACCTTCAGTCACGACCAAATCGACCTGGATTTTACTAACCCTGATGTGTTGCTGGAATTTATCAAAATCATTTTCTTTTACGTCCAAATGGGTGCCAAATACATTCGCTTAGATGCGATTGGTTACCTCTGGAAAAAAATCGGCACTAGTTCCATTCATCTTCGCGAAACTCACACTATGATTAAACTGCTGCGGGAAATACTCCAGATGGTAGATTCATCAGTAGCTTTAATTACGGAAACTAACGTACCCAATCGAGAAAACCTCAGTTATTTTGGCAATCGAAATGAGGCTCATTTGATTTACAATTTTAGCCTCTCTCCTTTGATTATCAATGCCTTAATCAGAGGAGAATCTAATCATTTAATGACCTGGATGATGAGTATGCCCCCCGCTCCCCTAGGGTGTGCTTATCTCAATTTTACTGCCTCCCATGATGGGATCGGACTTCGTCCTGCTGAAGGAATCCTGACTCCAGAAGAGTCGGCAACTTTGGTGGAGACCATGAAGCAATTCGGCGCGGAAATTAGCATGAGAACTGGGAATGATGGTCAAGAGCATCTTTATGAAATAAATATTTCCCTTTTTGATGCTTTCAAGGGAACAATCAAGGGGGAAGATGAATGGCAAATAGAGCGGTTTCTCTGCTCCCAAATCATCGCTATGTCACTAGAGGGCATTCCCGCTTTCTACATTCACAGTTTATTAGCAACGCCTAATGACGTAGAACATGTTCGTCAAACTGGGAGGAAGCGCTCCATTAATCGTCACCAATGGAATGAAGTAGCATTAGCACAACAGCTAAATAATCCCAATTCTAATCAATCGCTAGTCTTAAAAGAACTTTCTCGCTTAATTCGTATCCGTCGCCGTCAGAAAGCTTTTCACCCCAATGCTACTCAATATACCCTCCATTTGGGCAACTCTCTATTTAGCTTTTGGCGACAGAGTATGAGTCGAGATCAGAGCATTTTTTCCATTCATAACGTCACCGATCGCCCCCAGGTAGTCTGTTTATCAGAATTAAATATTTACGAGACTGATAATTGGTGCGACTTGATGGGATCTGGGCAACTTGAGGATATCCATGGTAAATTGACTTTAAAGCCCTATCAGTCGGTATGGTTGACAAATAAATCCTGTGCTATTCTTGACAAATATACCAAGTAATGTGAGATGGGTGGATCTCCCCCGATCTAAGCTAATCTTTATAAGGAACGCTATAAGCTTTGCTGGATGGGGAGTTGGGGAGCTGGGGAGATGGGGGGAAGTTCTATAAAACAATCCCCCAATCCCCCTATCTCCCTATCAATCAAGAGGTTCAGAGTTCCTTATAAGGGATAGCCTTAATAAGGGGGGATTCAATATAGCGAGGATATTTTATGAAAGTAAATTTGCAGGCAGTTTTGAGCGATTCCCATGTTGACGTAAATAAAAAGAGTAACCAGCGTCAACTTGCTATTTCCATCGCTGCCCTGGGGGATTTAAAAGAGCGCAATTTACCTTTGAATCTTTGTTTAGTACTGGATCGCAGCGGTTCCATGCAAGGACAACCTATAGAAAGGGTAAAAGAGGCTGCCATTAGCTTAGTCAAAAAATTACAACCGAGGGATCGCCTGTCCATCATCTCTTTTAATCATCAAGCCAAGGTATTAGTACCCAACGCAATGGTAGGAGAAATGGATGACGTTAAAAATCAGCTTCGCCAACTGAAAGCTGATGGGGGAACAGCCATTGATGAAGGGATGAAACTGGGTTTAGATACTGGCAGAGTCAGCCTCTTCTCATAACGTTACCTTGAACACCTTAGGATTTGGCAGTCATTGGAACCAAGACCTGTTAGAAAAAATTGCCGATGCTGCTAGGGGTACTCTAGCTTACATCGAACGCCCCGAACAGGCAGTGGAAAAGTTCGGCCAGCTGTTTAGTCGCATTCAGTCCGTAAGTTTAACCAATGCCTATCTTTTAATGGAGTTAATGCCCCAAGTGCGATTAGCCGAACTGAAACCAGTAGCACAAGTAGCCCCAGATACCATTGAACTGCCAGTACAGCAAGAAGGGGCACGTTATATCTTCCGCTTAGGAGACTTAATGGGCAATGTTTCCCGAGTCATATTGGCTAATCTCTATTTGGCGAACCTCTCTTTAGGAATGAATACCATTGCCAAGGTGCAGGTGCGCTATGACGACCCTGAAACCGGGGCAGAAAAGTTACTTTCCTCAACAATACCTGTGGAAATCCAGGTACAACAGGCATATCAACCTCAACTGGATCCAACAGTACAGAAACATATCCTGGCTTTGGCTAAATATCGTCAAACTCAGATTGCCGAGACAAAATTGCAACAAGGCGATCGCTCTGGTGCTGCCACCATGCTCCAAACTGCTGCCAACACTGCCCTCCAACTGGGAGATAAATCCGGGGCGACGGTGTTGCAAACCAGCGCTACTCGCTTGCAATCTGGCTCCGAACTTTCCCCAGCAGAGCAGAAAAAAACCCGCATTGTGTCTAAGACTATCCTACAAGAATAAATTCGACTGTAGGTTGGGAAGAGGTGCCGAAACCCAACAGCGCAAACCTATGTTGGGTAACGCTTGCGCTCTACCCAACCTACGGCTCATGGTAATTATCCGAATTTGATATAAG
Organism: Prochloron sp. SP5CPC1; assembly: GCA_014323965.1. GTDB lineage: Bacteria > Cyanobacteriota > Cyanobacteriia > Cyanobacteriales > Prochloraceae > Prochloron. The sequence goes on from JACONB010000097.1 coordinate 8,643, forward strand.
CAACAGTGTCGAACCTTTGTTTATTTTTTTGGTTTCATATCAAAAAAACTTGATATAATACCTCAAAGAATATGAACACAGAGTACCCAGGAGGAAAAAAATGGCAGTGAGGGTAGGGATTAACGGCTTTGGCAGAATCGGCAGGTTGGCTCTCAGGGCTGGTTGGGGATATCCAGAATTAGAGTTTGTCCACATCAATGAAATTAAAGGTGGAGCAGTGACAGCAGCTCACCTGCTTCAATTCGATTCTGTTCATGGTCCCTGGAAAAAGTCAGTAGAGGTCGAAGACGATACCCTCCTTATTGAGGGTAAATATCTCAGTTTCAGCGAATATTCCACCCCAGGGGAAGTACCTTGGGAGGATTTCGGGGTGGATATAGTCTTGGAGAGTTCCGGAGAATTCCGCACACCCTCCACCCTGAAACCCTACTTTAAACGAGGAGTGGCCAAAGTAATTGTGGCTGCACCTGTCAAGGAAGAAGCTTTAAATATTGTCATGGGGGTAAATGACCATCTCTACGAGGAGTCAAAACACCATCTCTTGACAGCAGCTTCCTGCACTACCAACTGTTTAGCACCTGTAGTTAAAGTAATTCACGAAGCACTGGGTATTCGTCATGGGGTAATTACCACCATTCATGACGTCACCAATACCCAAACTATTGTGGATAAGCCCCACAAAGATCTCCGCCGTGCTCGCTCTTGCTTACAATCTCTAGTCCCCACTACAACTGGTTCAGCCACAGCTATTACCCTCATTTATCCAGAATTAAAAGGCAAACTCAATGGTGTTGCAGTGAGAGTCCCTTTGCTCAACGCTTCCCTGACAGACTGCGTGTTTGAAGTCCAAAAACCCACCACAGTAGCAGAGGTAAATAACTTACTAAAAACCGCAGCCAACACCCCACCTCTAGAGGGAATTCTCGGTTATGAAGAACGTCCTTTAGTCTCCATAGACTACAAAGATGACCCCCGTTCATCCATAATAGATGCCCCTTCAACTATGGTCATAGATGATACTCAAGTTAAGATTTTGGCCTGGTACGACAACGAGTGGGGATACGCAAATCGCATGGTAGAACTGGCTTGCAAGGTTGCCACCATCCCAAAATAAGATGAGACAATTAAATAAAATTATTATGCAAACAAATATAAGTTAATAAACCCTCTCTTTTCTCTTTCTCTGCGTCCTCTGCGTCTCTGCGGTTTCATTCTCTATTGACATAAAAATGAACAATAAAATTTTACATGTAAATACTTTAAACAACTCTGCACTGAGTAACTATTTGATTGTAACAGCAGCCTATTGGGGATTGACCATCACTGATGGAGCCATAAGGATGTTAGTGCTGTTGCACTTCCACACCCTGGGCTACACTCCAACCCAAATTGCCTTTCTCTTCCTATTTTACGAAATATTTGGGGTAGTGACCAACTTCTTCGGTGGCTGGATCGGTTCTCAACTGGGCTTGAGGTTTACCCTCTATAGTGGCATTGGTTTACAAGTCTTTGCCCTAGTGATATTGGGCTGGCTCAATCCTAGCTGGGCTGTCTGGTTCCAGGTAACATATGTCATGGTAGCCCAAGCCCTCTCCGGTATTGCCAAAGACTTGACTAAAATGAGTGCTAAGAGCGCTGTGCGCTTAGTAGTGCCAAAGAATGCTGAGTCTCGTTTGTTTAAATGGGTGGCAATTCTCACCGGTTCTAAAAATACCCTGAAAGGTTTGGGTTTCTTTGTGGGTGCAGTACTTTTGGAGGTATTTGGCTTTAGCAATGCCCTGTTTATTCAAGCAGGGGTCTTGTTTTTGCTCTGTCTGACGGGGGTGTTGCTGCCCGCAGATCTGGGTAAGATTAACAAAAAGGTCAAGTTCACCGAACTATTCTCTAAGAGTAAAGAGATTAATATGCTCTCTGCTGCCCGTTTCTTCCTCTTTGGCTCCCGAGATGTTTGGTTTGTGGTAGCCCTCCCCGTCTTCCTCTATGAGAGCTTAGATTGGTCTTTTATGCAGGTGGGGGGATATATGGCTAGTTGGGTGATTGGCTATGGTATAGTCCAGTCTTTAGCCCCAAGTATACTAGGTAATAATGCTCCTGTCCAAGGGAAGACGATTCAAGTGTGGACATTTGCCCTCACAGCAATTCCTGGGGCGATCGCCATTGCTTTACTCTGTGGTTTACCTGCTCAAATTGTCATTACGGGGGGGTTAATTATCTTTGGGATTGTCTTTGCCTTCAACTCCGCAGTCCATTCCTACTTGGTGTTAGCATATACTGAAGATAAAGATGTGACCCTAAATGTGGGCTTCTACTACATGGCCAATGCGGCAGGAAGGTTGCTAGGTACCGTCACCTCTGGTATAATTTTCCAACTTTTTGGCTTAGGGGCATGTTTGTGGATTTCCAGTCTGTTTATCTTCGCAGCTTTTATCTTTTCTTTGCAGCTAACTGATTAAAACTTGGATCATATGGGGTAAATTTCCTCAATGACCGTTGTACAAAGCTTTCGGGAGATTGCTATAACTAGTAATTAGTACTGGTAACTGCTATAGTGATAGGGATATCACAAACTGGTTAGGGAAAAGATTCAACCTATGCCCGACTTAATCCTCTATAGCGCTATTTTTGTCATCAGTTTAGCCGTACTGATAAAATCCTCAGATTATTTTACTGATGCGGCTGAAAAATTCGGCTTATTGATTGGTTTATCACCTTTTATCATCGGGGTTACCATAGTCTCCATTGGTACCTCCCTTCCTGAGTTAATTTCTTCCTTGTTTGCTGTCTGGGCTAATTCATCGGAAATTGTCATTGGTAATGTGGTGGGTTCCAACATTGCCAATATTTTTCTTGTCATTGGTGCTGCTTCAGTTATAAGTTACAAGCAGAGTATCAATATAACTTATAATCTCATCAGGGTAGATTTACCTTTATTCGTAGGTTCGGCATTGTTGTTGGCTTTAGAAGTTTGGGACCGTAAATTCACTAAAGGAGAAGCTTGGCTTCTGCTTCTGGCTTATTTGATGTATACCTTCTATACTCTCAATGGAACAGAAGAACAGGAAGCAACGGAGAATGATTCGGAAGAACCGATTAAAAGAAACAGTAAAACTGTTATCATTCAACTGCTTATTATTATAATAAGTGCAATTTTTCTTTATCTTGGGGCAAAATATACCATCGATTACCTGGTAAAAATCTCCGAAGTATTAGATATCGGCAAAGAAATCATTGCCGTGACTGCGGTAGCCCTGGGAACCTCCTTGCCGGAATTAATCGTTACTGTTAATGCCAGCCTCAAAGGTAAAGCAGAACTAGCAGTGGGGAATGTTTTGGGATCCAATGTTTTTAATACCTTTGTGGTAATGGGAGTTCCCGGGTTAATTGGCACCTTGACTATTCCCAAAACAGTTATTATGGGGGGACTTCCCACCATGATTGCGGGAACTATTTTACTCTTCTTTGTCGCTCAAGACCAACAGTTGACTGTTTGGGAAGGATGGTTATTCTTTATCTTTTATGGCTGGTTTATTGGCCAAACATTTGGTTTGCTCTAGTGGTGGACGGAAGAGATGAGAATGTTCGGGATGATAAAGACGGGATCTTGCATTCTTGAGATGGTTAATGTTCAAAGCAGGACTGACTATATAAAGAGTTGTGCGAATTAGATTTTCTGACTGGGTAATTGCTGCCATTTCTTCCAGGGGTACCACCCAGATTTTTTCTGAGGGCCAACCGATACAGAAACAGACTGCCACCGGGGTATCTGGGGCATAATGGAGGAGTAATTGTTCCTGAGCTGCTTCTACATGACGAGCAGCTAAATAAAGGCATAAACTGGCTTTATGAGCAGCTAAAGCAGCTAACTCCTCTCCTGGTGGCATCTTCGATGCATTCCCGCTGATGCGAGTGAGAATAATGGTTTGTACCAACTCCGGTATGGTTAATTCCGTTTCCAGTTTTGCCGCTGCTGCTTGGAAAGCGCTAATACCGGGAATCAGTTCAAAGGGAATGTTTGCTGCTGTTAGAGCTTGTATTTGTTCGTTAACAGCACTGTAGAGGCTCAGATCCCCGGAATGAAGTCGCGCCACCGTAAGATTGGCTCGCACTCTTTCAATCATTAAGGGGACTATTTCTTCCAGGGTTTTATTCCCCGTCCGTATTAATTCCGCATCCTGACGAGCACCTTGGAGAATTTGCCGGGGTACCAGGGAATCGGCAAAAACAATTACGTCAGAAGAGGCAATAATTTTTTGGGCTTTGACGGTGAGCAATTCCGGGTCTCCGGATCCGGCACCGATGAGATAAACTGCTGGTTTTAGGTTCATAAGAAAGTTTCACGCAGAGTCGCAAAGGCGCAGAGAGAAGGAAGAGTTTAATTGTATTAATAGTACTATAGCAATGAATGCCCTTTTTTAGGCGCTGTTAAGAATTGTCCAAAAAAAATCATTAAATATACGTAAATTTATCTCCTATAGATAAAGTTTTCCCTGCTTCCGATTCAGGTGTTATAGTATTGACAGCAAGACGATAAAAATGATTAAAACGAGACTTATTTACCCAAGGTGGTAAATATTTTTGCCGCTGAGCGCTCAAGATTTTTTGGAAGTTAGGATATGGTTCTCCTGTTATGGCATCTCTAGTGGGGACAATGCAACGCTGACAGGGATTTATTCCTTGGAACAATAGGTCGCCTATCTTAAACTCCACTTTTTCTTCTACTGCGCCAAATAATCTATCTTCCCAAAAGGAAGGAACTCCGTCAATTTCTAAATTGCTCCTCAACCGCTTTCTCATATCTTCTACTGTTAAGGAACCAAACCAGGAAGCAACCGTTTCCAGAGTAGCTGTACTAATAATAGTGGGGCCGGAAGCAATAGTATCGTCAGGAAATCCCGTTATTTCATTTTTAACTAATTGTACCGGGAAACGGAAATAATTGCTCAACCAAGTTTCTAGGTGTTTTTGTTGGTGCTCCACATGGAATTTTGCTTTTTCGTCTGTTCCTTGAATTTGTAAAGAGAGGATGTTAGTCTTATAATTGAAGGAAGAACGCAGAAGATGAATTTTCCTATGGCTTTTCCCGTTGACAAAATTCCCCTTTTCGTCTACTATAGCAAAGGAGCGATCGCCTTTCAATGCTCCACTTTTGAGAATGGTAGCTTGGTTCACAGCAACTGGATCTAAGGATTTAATGGGGTAAAGGAAGATTTGGGCTAGCTTGGGAGACATCTTAGGGTGTAGGGTGTGGGGTGTCGGAATAGAGGGTTGCCAATCCGGTAGGGGATAAGGTATAGTCTATATAGTGGAGAAAGTGGGCGCAATAATAATAACTTAGCTTGCTGATTCCCAGATCGAAAGAAAAAAAATTGTTAATTTATGGGGAAGAACCAAGATAAGGATAAAGATAGCTTTTTCTATCCAAAAGGCAAATATCGCGGCAAGTTTACGCCGCAAAATCTCGTTTTTGACGCCAATCTTCAGGAGTTTGCCCAAAAAATCCTCATTATTTGCAGTTTGGAAGCCAACGGCAAAATCTCTCCTCTGAAAGCTTATCGGGAAATCAAAAGCCTTTGGCGTGAGTTAAAGCAATCCAAGAAGGAACTGTTTGATATTCAAAATTTAGATGAGTGAGCGCGGAGGGATTTGAACCCCCGACACCCAGAACC
>JACONB010000098.1 GCA_014323965.1 Prochloron sp. SP5CPC1
TATTTATGAAAGATATTTTCCCCAAAGCTAAACTATTGTGCTACTATGAATGGTTCTACCATGCTCACGGCAGTGATGCGGATTTTGACCCCACAGATCCCATTAATGAGGACGCCGAAGCCAGAATTAGGATTAAAAATGCCCCAATTTTAATTGATTTGTATAGCTGCGATCGGGGACTTGCTCCCACCTCTTGGCAACAGCAGCAATTTCCCGTTGAATTTCGGCGCAAAATTATCGTTCGTCACGACGGTGTAGACACGGACTATTTTAAACCCAAACCGGGAGCAAAATTAGTGTTGCCAGAAATAAATTTAAATTTATCCCATGTCCAAGAAATTGTCACCTACGCAACGCGGGGAATGGAACCCTATCGTGGTTTTCCCCAGTTTATGGAAGCAGCCGCATTAATACAACAGCAACGACCAAATTGTCATATCATAGTGGTAGGACAAGATAGGGTAGCCTACGGGAAGCAGCTACCGGAAGGACAAAGTTATAAGCAGTTAATGTTAGAAAAATTGTCTTTCGATTTATCTCGCTTACATTTTACCGGCTTACTGCCTTATAATCAATACTTGCAAGTTTTGCAAGCTTCCTCCGTCCACGTTTATCTCACCCGCCCTTTTGTGTTATCTTGGTCCATGTTAGAAGCAATGGCGACAGGGTGCTTGATAGTAGCTTCCAACACCCCACCAGTGCTAGAATTTATTAAAGACGGTTTTAACGGTTTGTTGGTAGACTTCTTTTCCCCAGAAGAAATTGCCACTCGCGTTAGTGAAGCATTGGATAAACCGGAAGCTATGACGGAAATTCGTGCTAAAGCCAGAGAGAAAATTGAGAAAAAATATGCTTTAGCCGACTTGTTGCCCAAACATATCCAATGGTTAAAAGAGGAAGCAAGGCGGTAAATTTTATGTTACTGTTTGGTAAATTATAACATGGTAAAAATCTCTTGGTGTGATAAAATAGCTCAAATACCCAAAGCAGAATGGGATACTCTCGCCCAGCCCTTAAAAACCCCCTTTCTGGAGTGGGAATGGCTGAATAACCTGGAGACTTCTGGGAGTGTTACAGCTCGTAATGGTTGGCAACCTTGTCACCTCATTATACGACGAAGTCTTAAACTGATTGCAGCGGCCCCCCTTTATCTTAAAGGTCATAGTTACGGAGAATTTGTCTTCGATCACCAGTGGGCTGACTTATCCTATCGCTTAGGACGAGAATATTATCCCAAAATGCTGGGCATGACTCCCTTTACCCCCGCAGAAGGGTATCGCTTTTTAATCTCCCCTGAGGAAAATGAAAGGGAAATTACGAAAATAATGGTCAAGGAGATAGACAATTTCTGCTCGCGGAACCAAATTTCCAGTTGTAATTTCCTCTTTGTGGATCCAGACTGGAAAGAAATCATGTTAGACTGGGGTTATAGTCCTTGGTTACATCACAGTTATATTTGGAGCAACAAAAACTTTGGTACTTTTGACGATTATTTAAAAATCTTCAATACTAACCAACGACGCAATATTAAACGGGAACGGAAAGCGGTAGGAAAATCTGGGTTAGAATTGGCAGTTTTGACTGGGAAAGACATTCCCCAACACTTGTTTCCTCTCATCTATCGTTTCTATAGTAGCACCTGTGATAAGTTTTATTGGGGAAGCAAGTATCTAACTCGCCAGTTTTTTACCCAACTTTATCCCAATTATCAGCAGCGGGTAATGCTGGTGGTAGCATATGAGGAAGGGAAGGATATCAAGTCTCCTGTGGGAATGTCTTTCTTTTTGAGAAAAGGCCATCGCCTCTATGGACGTTATTGGGGGTGTTTGGAAGAATATAACTGTCTCCATTTTGAAGCTTGTTACTACAAACCCATTGAATTTAGTATCAAAGAAAATATCCAAATATTTGACCCTGGTGCCGGAGGAAGTCATAAGCGAAGGAGGGGTTTTCCCGCAACTGGCAACTACAGTCTACACCGCTTTTATGACTCACGCATGAGTCAGATACTGCGTACCTATATAGGTAAGATTAATGAAGCGGAGCAAGAAGAAATTGACGCTATCAATAATGATTTACCTTTCAGCAAGGCTAAAATTGAACTCCCCCTGTAGGTAATATCGTAGCTAGTTAATTGTAGGTTGGGTTGAGAAACGAAACCCAACACCCAAACCTCGCGCCCACCGAGTAGGCGCAAAGGGACGCAATTACACCCCAACTGCCCGATAGCACCGTCTCCCTTAATTCCTTCGCTGTCTTTGCGTCTTTGCGTGACCAAAGTGAATTATGTTGGGTTTTGCTATCCCTCCAAGTACTTATATATCGAGATGAAGAGAATAAATGGGTAGGAGAATGCCCTAGCTTACCTGGTTGCATTAGTCAGGGTAAAACCAAAGAAGAGACGATCGCCAATATCAAAGAAGCAATTAATTTATATATCTCTGTCTTGGAAGAAGATAATCTATCTGTACCGGAAGAAAATTTTGTTGGGCAATTTTATTTTAAAAACTCCCAAACGTCTGTAAAAACAAAATTATCAAACGTCTTGATGTAATTTTTCAATATTTGTTCCGTAATCATGTTGGGACGAATATCACAATAATAAACACCATCAAGTGGATTTAGTTTAACTGTGTACCCTTTGAAGTGGCCAGTCAGAAAAGTGCTATTAATGCCATATTTCCCTTCTTTTCCTTTTCTTTGTACGTCATTCAAAAAAATAGCAAAGTGAGGGATATCTGTATCTGTAAGTTTGTTATATAAAAATTTGTCTATGAATATCTTGTCTATTCTATCTTTGCTTGATGTTTTCACAGAACCAATTGCTTTTGTTTCTGAATCCACCTGAACTATCAGATCGTGTTGATAGTTCATTTTAAATGCCATTTCTCCATCCAGTTTAACAGGTACTGATATGGTTCCTTCTGTAACACTAACTCCAATTTCCGAGATTATCAGCCTGATAAATCTTTCAAAAAGATCGCCATTAATTTTTCGTGCTGTATTCGATTTCTTGGCTGGCAACGCATCAAGGGCTGCCCCTATACATTGTTGTGCGGTATAAATAGTTCTATTTACTATCTCTCTATTTGCTTTGCTATCACTACCTCTGATGTCACTAAGTATTGTTAAGAAGTCCTTGCTTTCTCTTTCAAATTCCTCAAAACTATACATGAGGTTTGAGTTTATTGGTCTGGTTACATTGTAGGTTCCCTCTTGTTTGTATTGAAAAAATTGATAATGATTTTCATTTCTTGAAACAATCACTGCTTGCAAGTTTGTTTTGATAAATTCCAGGTAATTAAGTGCAAGTTTAATAAAAAGTTCTTTATTGCAGGCATCAGTAACCAATTCTTTGAGATTCATCTAATAGAGTTCCTTCTTTTTTCGTTTGCTTTATCAAACTCGATCCAATCATCTTTTGTTTTTCTTTGAACATTCTCAAGCCGTTTAATTGCCCAGTTATTATATTTGGACTCTATTTCACAACCAAGCCATTTTCTACTCAACTGTTCCGCAACAACTAATGTAGTTCCAGAGCCAGAAAATGGATCAATGATAAGATCTCCTTCATTTGAAGAAGCTAGTACAAACTTTCTCACCAGTTCTTCGGGTTTCTGTGTTGGGTGTGGTGTTGTTTCACCCATTCCATTACATGTAGTTGGAACTTCTATAACATCTTTTGGTTTCGCACCCTTTGGATGAGGAACCCATAGGTCTTTTCCCTTGCCGTTGTTTCCATATTGGCTAGATTCAGCTTGTGGGTGCGATGGATATTTCAAGGTATGTCTTCCATAGGGTATACGAACATCATCAATATTAAATGTTTGTTTTTTGCTTTTTCGGAAATGCAATAAACTTTCATGAGATCTTCCCCAATCATTCCCCAAATTTGCTTTATTTTTGTAATGCCAAACAATCCACCTGCATGATTTAAAGTATTTCATTGAAGGATGCTTTAGATCGGCTAGAATTTCCGAGAATCCACAAACATATAATGTTCCAGTTTTCTTTAAAACTCTTGAGGCTTCTTTGATCCATTTGATAGACCATTCAATATATCTTTCTTGACTATCAAATTTATCCCAATCAGCTTTATTTATATTATAAGGAGGATCGGCAAATATGAGATTTGCGCTTTCTGTTTCCAGTGACTGTAGCCATTTAATACTATCACCTTGATAAAGACTTCCGTTCTTCTGCTCGTAAATTAGACTAAACGGCTCTTGTTTGTTAGCCTTGCTTATTTTATTTTGCCTTGGCGTATCAAATACGTTCATAACCTATCTTTTTTTCTCCAGAATAGTCTTCAATATGTAACCAAATGGCATCTTTAATATTGTCTATTGTTTCCTCATAGGAATCTCCCTGAGTATAACACCCCTGGAAAGCTGGACAATAGGCGAAGTACCCGTCACTGTCTTTTTCGAGAACTACTGGGAAAACAAATTTATTTTTTTCCATTGCTTCTCCCTTTTGATATAATATCACATCCGGTTAAATGCTTATAATAAAAAATTTCATATTTTGGTCAATTATACGGATATGATCTAATTATATTGAATGAGTATTTGTACTTAGGCATGGTGGGTAATGAACAGATTTATCTATAATTGTATCAACAAATTATAACATTATTGCCTACCCTTGGGCCCACTGTCGGGGAACGAAACCCAACAACCAAGGAGACTTGTGTTGGGTTTTGCTATCGCGCAACCCAACCTACGATTGCTTTGGATGTGATTATTAGTTGTCTACTATAATTAATAAAATAACTTATACCTAAAGAGCCACCAATACTCCCGGCTGCTTTTGAATAGGAACAACCTCAAGAATATCAGTTTCGGCGCAAAATCGCAAATCTGCCTCACAATTTAACCGTAACAAACGCTGTCCATGGGTAGACTGGCGAAACATATCCAAAAGCCGATTTTCCCACTGGGAATAAAGGGCGATCGCAGCAATAACTTCATCATTGCCCACTTCCATTATATGGGACAGCGCCCCAGCGATCGCCCCAGCACAAGCAGTATCTTCGAGGGAATAGCCCCCTTCCCAACCAGATCCCACCAACCAAACCACCTCCGGTTGTTTCTGTCCCAAATAGTCCACGACTGCTTGACGATTGATTTGGGCAGCAGTTAAAACCAAAGGAGCACTCTGCACTCGTTCTAGAGCGCGGGTTCCATTAGTAGTAGTGAGGAACAATCTTTTCCCCTTCACTAATTCTGAGGTACAGTCTAGGGGAGAATTGCCCAAGTCGCAACCCTCTAATTGCTTCCCCCCTCGTTCTCCCGCCCGCAGACGCTTATTCCTGGGCCATTTTTCGCTCTCTGACCTGAGTAAGTCCATGTTACTAAAAGCTTGCACTGCTTCAGCCCCACCATGCAAAGCAGTTGCTATAGTAGTAGTAGCCCGCAAAACATCAATGACTACGGCGCAATGAGGTAAACTATCTGTTGGTGTAAGTTCCGGAGTGTGATAAACAAATATTTTCAAGGTTAATGCTATCCCAATGGTAAAGGTTGGTGGAACCAGCCACCACCAATAAAAGCTATCATAAATATGGAAAATGACTTCACAACACCCAGAAAATCGGCAAATTGTCATCCGCCCCTTTCAATATCGCGACCTAGAGGCAATGTCCAGCATTGCTGCTGCGTCATGGGAAACCGAGAGTAGCACCTTATGGAGTAAAGAATTAGAACACGTTCGCCAATGGTACGGATTGCTCAAGTTATTGAGTCTGTTCCCCAATCCCTGTCAGGATGATTTTCGGGTTTATGTCGCTCAATGGGGGCAGGAGATTTTGGGTGCGCTCCAAGTTTCCCCTTTCAATAGTACCCGCAGCACTTGGCAAGTAAATCGAGTGCTGGTAAATATGAAGGCAACCAAACCAGAATTAGTACTGGGAAGAAAAGGAATTGGTTCCCAACTTTTGCGTTACTGCTTTGAAAGCATTTGGGAAGCGCGGACTTGGTTGCTGGAAGTTAACGTGAACGAGAAAAAAACTCTCTCCCTTTATCGCGAGAACGGTTTTCAGCCTTTAGCCCAGATTACCTACTGGAGGATACCCCCGGAAGTCCTTCAGCAATTAGCCGCAGAAGATAGGGATTTACCAAACCTCCTCCCTGTCAGCAATAGGGATGCTCAACTACTCTATCAGTTGGATACCGTATCCATGCCACCCCTATTACGTCAAGTTTTTGACCGCCATATCCAAGACTTCAAAACTGGTATCAGTGGTGCCATTGTCGCTCAACTGAGGCAATGGTTAGGGAGAGTAAAGATAGTCAGCGGTTACGTTTTTGAACCCCAAAGGAAAGCAGCCATTGGCTATTTTAAGCTAGAAATGTCCAAAATTGGTTCTCGTCCCCATGAAGCAGAAATTAGAGTTCACCCCGCTTACACCTGGTTATACCCCAAATTATTCGCTCGCATGGCTCTAGTGTTGCAAGATGTGCCTCCCCAGTCTTTAACAGTAGCTTCTGCTGACTATCAGCCAGAAAGAGAAGCCTATTTAGAAAAGTTGGGAGGGGAAAGAATAGAACACACCCTCTTAATGAGTCGTTCCGTGTGGCACAAGTTGCGGGAGTCTAAATCTTTGGATTTGCATTTATCGGAAGTATTGCAAAAACTCCAACCAGCAAGTACTCCCCTGCCCACACCCATGTCTTTACTCCAGTCTACACCCACGGATAATCATAATGGGAATAATAGCAGTTACTCCTCAGGAGAAGGATCCAAGGGCAAAGACACCCCAGAAAATTCTAGCAACGGACATCATGGTTAAGAAAATATCAGCTCTGGGATTGGATGTAGGTAAAAGGCGCATTGGTGTAGCTGGATGCGATGGTTTGGGTTTGATTGCGACAGGATTAACTACCATCTATCGTACTTCCTTTCAACAAACTATCCAAGAGTTACAAAGACTGATTGAAGAACGAGAAGTGCAGGTTTTAGTAATTGGCTTGCCCTATTCTATGAATGGCAGCCTCGGATTTCAAGCCCAACAAGTACAGAAATTTGCTCTTCAAATCCACCAAGTACTAAATTTGCCTGTAGAATATGTAGACGAACGCTTGACTTCTGTGGAAGCAGAAGAGCAGTTGAAGGCTAAAAAGCGGTATTCTTTTAGAGATAAAGGGGCGATCGACCGTCAAGCAGCAGCTATCATTCTACAGCAATGGTTGGAGACAAGGAGCAGTTAACACGTACCCTGGTTCGTAGGGTGGGCAATTAGGACAACGTTTGGTATCCTTTATGAAGAGTAAATCTATTATTGCACACGCCTTACCAGGATACAAATCTCTGTTAATTTTAAATTATTAACCCAATTCATGCTATCTTATTTGCTATGATTTATAGAGGTAATTATAAGAATAGGGGCGATCCCGAAGGGATACGCTTCGCGGTGCGCCTCTAGTATTTTATAAATTTCTTACCGTCTCTCTGCCCCTGGGGCGTCTTCTGGGTGAAACTTTGATACAATGAGAGATTGCAGTATTCAATCACTGATACCAAACTCATGGCTCTGACGAAAGAACAAAAACAGGAAGTAATCACCGAATATCAAGTCTACGAAACCGATACAGGGTCTGCTCCTTTGCAAGTCGCCTTCCTCACCAAACGGATCAATCAACTCACAGAGCACCTTCAAGCCAATCCACAAGACCACTCCTCTCGACTGGGACTATTAAAATTGATTGGTCGTCGCAAGCGGCTATTAGCTTATATTCAAAACCAAGACCCAGCGAGGTATAAAGCCTTAATTGGTCGCCTGGGTATTCGCCGTTAAAGGAAAATTTAAACTCATGTCTGAACCTTCCCAAGAGCGGCTACCCTTTGAACCCCGTCAGAAAAAGAAAAAAGCCAGCAAAAAAGCCCCGGTAAAGGCTGAAGCGGCTAAGAAACAACAGCAGAGAGAACCATCCTCCTCCTTGGAAGCCATTCCTGAGGTAGTGAGCAAGCGCATGATTCGCCGCATGGCCATATTTTGTGGCATTCCCACCGCTTTAGGGGTCTGCTCTTTCTTTGTTGCCTACTGGATCGTCAGTCAGGAATTATTGGAGTTGCCTACCACAGCAGTAGTGTTCGTTACCATGGGGTTATTCGGTTTGGGAGTAATAGGGTTGAGTTACGGTTTATTCTCCACTTCCTGGGATGAAGATCGAGTTGGCACCTGGTGGGGTTTCGACGAATTTAAGCTCAACTTCTCCCGGACCATTAGCGCTTGGCGATCTGCCAGAAAAACAGCAAACAAAGAGTGATTGGAGGTTATTCATGATTATAGTGATGAAAGTTGGCTCTCCAGAGTCAGAAATTACTCGCATTAGCGAGGAATGTAAAAACTTGCGCCTGACACCGGAAAAAATTGTCGGTGCCAGTAAAGTAGTGATTGGTTTAGTAGGGGACACGGCAGCGTACAGTAAGGAGCAAATTCAAGAAATCAGCCCTTGGATCGAACGAGTCCTGCGGGTAGAAAAGCCCTTTAAACGGGCTAGTCTAGAGTTCCGTCACGGGGAACCTTCCGCAGTAGTGGTGCAAACTCCTGAAGGTCCAGTTACTTTCTCCCAGCAGGATCCAGTGGTAATTATCGCCGGTCCCTGTTCCGTGGAAAATGAAGAAATGATTATCCAGACGGCGCTGCGGGTGAAAGCTGCCGGGGCTAAGTTTCTCCGGGGGGGCGCTTACAAGCCCCGTACCTCCCCCTATTCTTTCCAAGGTCACGGGGAAAGTGCTTTGGACTTACTGGCAAAAGCGAGAGAAGCCAGTGGCTTAGGTATTATTA
>JACONB010000099.1 GCA_014323965.1 Prochloron sp. SP5CPC1
CTTTGTTAATTACAAACCTTCCGGCTACGGTTTCTGGCTGAATTGATGAGAGAATTACATGGGAAGAATCAGTAATAATTACGGCTCTAGTCCTTCTCACCATTGGGTGAGCATCAATTAGATTTCCCTGTTCCTTAGCTTCACCAATGAGCCGCTTGATAGGAGCAGACTCAGGACTAACAATGGCAATTATCCTATTGCCAGAAACTATATTACCAAAACCAATATTGATTAGTTGTATTTCCATTACAAATCAGGCAACAAATAGATATAATCCAACAAGAGCACCTCAATTTAACCTTTTTTAAGTTTTTTTCCGTTTTTTACCCTCATACCCAATTGCTTTTACTCCTTTTGAGCCGAAACTTCCTCCCTAATGCAACCTGTTGACTTTACTACCCTAGCTGCTGCTCATGCCGAATTGTGCCAAAATTGGATTCCAGCACGAATCCAACAAGTTTATCAGCAAAATCGCCATACCATTGCCATTGCTTTGCGCACCCTGAAAAAAAAGGATTGGCTGATTATTTCGTGGCACCCCCAAGGGGCAAGAATTTGTATCGGCAATTGCGACACCCGCATTGCTCGGGATACTTTTACTTTCAGCACCGTGCTTCGCCACCAATTAAAGGGATATGCTTTAATTGCTATCAAGGCGATGGCTCCTTGGGAAAGGGTTTTAGATTTCCAATTTGCTCAACGCCCGGAAGAACCACCCTGCTGGCATTTAATAGTAGAAATCATTGGTAAATACAGCAACGTCATCCTCACCGATGCCAATAACCAAATTATAACTGTGGCTCATCAAGTCACTGAGGCAAAATCCAGCCTGCGGACGGTAGAAACAGGACAATCCTACCAATTCCCACCACCACTAACTGGTTCTTTTCCTAAGTTAACGGAATCCCGACAAAGCTGGCAAGAACGAGTCAGTCTTATTCCAGGAACCATTAAACGCCAACTGCTGCAAAGTTATTGTGGCTTAAGTCCGGCTCTGGTACAATCCATGGTACTAGCTGCTGGATTAAATCCCAACCAATCCACCCACAGTTTAGCCCCTTCTGATTGGCAAAAGCTCTTTGAACGCTGGCAGGAATGGCTTCAGGCCCTCAAGAGTTCTAGTTTTCATCCCGGTTTTAACGAGAATGGTTATAGTGTCATGGGCTGGGGCAACACAAAACCTGTCGAGAATGTGCAAACTCTCCTGGAAAGATATTATACAGAGCAACTCAATCAGGAAGTCTTTCAACAACTACACCACCAACTAAAACAACGTCTTAATCGTCTCCTGGCTAAACTCAGTCAGAAAGCAGATACCTTCTCTCAGCGCTTGAAACAATCTCATAATGCCCAAGAGTATCGCACTCATGCCGATTTATTAATGTCTCATCTCCACCGTTGGGAACCAGGAATGACTTCTATTACTCTTTCTGACTATATCACAGGCAAGCCAGTAATAATTGCTCTCAACCCGTCTCAGAATGGGGTGCAAAATGCTCAAAGGCTCTACAAACTGCACCAAAAACTTAAACGAGCACGCACTGCTCTGTTGCCCTTACTACAAGAGGTGGAGGAGGAAAAGGCTTATTTAGAGCAAGTTCAGGAGAGTCTGAATCAGTTAGAATCTTATCAGCAGCCCACGGACTTGCAGGCTTTGGAGGAAATTCGGGAAGAGTTAATTCAGCAGCAATATCTGAAAGTCAAGGAAAAGCGCAGTTTGGGTAATAGGGAAGAATCTGTGCCCTATTGCTATGTTACTCCTTCTGGTTTTCCCTTGTGGATCGGTCGCAATAATAGCCAAAATGACCGACTCACTTTTCGCACTGCTAAAGATTATGACCTCTGGTTCCATACCCAGGAAATTCCCGGTAGTCACGTTCTACTGCGATTAGAACCGGGAGCAGTAGCTGGTGAAACAGATTTACAATTTGCTGCGGATTTGACTGCATATTACAGTGGAGGGCGTCAGAGCGAACAGGTTCCCGTGGTCTATACTCGACCCAAGTACGTCTACAAACCCAAGGGGGCTAAACCGGGAATGGCTATCTATAAGCGGGAACGGATCCTCTGGGGTCGTCCTCAACAGGCTTTGGATTATTTGTCGAAAAATAAATGAGACAATTTTCCTATCCTTTGTTACAATCCATGTTAAGAAATCTTACGAACCGTTGGATTTCCTCCAGGATAAAACGACAACAAAAATTAACAAGACCAGCAAAGGGGCGATCGCCCTCCATAATACTAATATTTCTTTCTTATCCCGCCCACAAATAAATTGCGGAGGTAGGGGCGCAAGGCTTACGCCCTCTTTGGGCTTCATTTAAGCACCCTATTCTCATTTATGTATTAATTATAGTATTTTATGCATTATAACTTTATTAGTAGGGTGGGCATTGCCCACCAACACTGATGTAGTAGAAAGCTGGGTGGGCACTGCCCACCACTCCCTTACATTAAATCACCGTAAAGTCACTAGCATCAATTAAACTAACATTAACTCCTGAAACCACAGCCAAACTATCGCCTCCTGTGGAGATAAGGGTGCTACGAAAATCATAACTGCTAATGCTTAAATCTTCAAAACTGAGACCGTTGGTGAGCACAAAGGAATCAGTACCATCTTCGTAGTCTCTGATGTTATCAAAGTCAGACCCGGTTCGGAGAACAAATTGGTCATTCCCATCGCCACCCGTTAGAGCATCTTGCCCTTAGCCGCCATCGAGGATATCGTTGCCGGAACCTCCATAAAGGCGATCCCTGCCATCCCCTCCCAATAGGCTATCATTGCCAGTGCTCCCAAACAGCCTATCATCCTCACTGCCCCCGTCTAGGGTGTCGTCACCGATATCACCGTAGAGGCGATCTTCCCCATCCCCTCCCAATAGGTAATCGTTGTCATAGCCCCCAAACAGTCTATCATCGCCACTGCCGCCGTCCAAGGTGTCGTCACTGCTCTGGCCGTAGATTCTATCCAGGTCGCTACCTCCGTCGATGATATCGTCACCGCTGCCGCTGAAGATCGTGTCCTTACCCCCTAGACCTTCTATTTTGTCATCATACAAACTACCATACAAAGTATTGTTCAACTCGTCCCCTATGACCACGTTGATGACGTTGAGGGAGAAGGTGTCACTGACGGTATTATTGCTGCTGTCAGTGGCGGTAACTGTGATATCAATCTTCCCGATATCAGTGTCTGAGGGGGTACCACTAAAAGTATTGGTAGTGCTATCAAAGCTTAACCAACCGGGGAGGTCCTCCGCACTTAAGGTGAGGGTGTCACCCGCATCAGCATCGGCGAAGGTGTTAGGGGAAACGGTGAGGGTGAAGGGAGTATTTTCGTCCGTGGCTTGGTTAGGGATAGGGGTTGCCACAGTGGGGGGAGTGCCGATGGGGGTCTCAATGGCTTCAATGAGCCTATCCACCACCTCCGACGCATTGGCTGCATTGAAAGTCTCCCCTCCAGTGGAAGTAGCTAGGCTGGTGAAATCCTGGGCTGTGGTGGGGTCGTTGCCAATTTGAATGGTAAAGATTTGCACCGAGACTGTGCTTGTGCCCTCCTCATTGGTGGTTGTCACCTCCAAGTTGGTGAGGGAGACGTCACTGGATAAACTGCTGGTTGTGATGGCACTGCTAGCGATTGATGTTCCCAGATTGGATGCTAGAGCCAGCACTTGGGAGCGAAGATGGTTGTCCTTGGGGGGTGCATCTCCGAAGAGGATAATCCGCCGGGCAGCAGCTTCTGGGCGCCATTCCCCAGCTCCACCAGATAGGGCACGGAGCAAGCCAGCATTCACCGCTTCGGGAAAGTCGCCGCCACCTCCCACTGAGATGCTGTTGATGGCATTGATAACTGCGGTTTTGCGAGCCTCGATGCTGGGTTGGTTGGTGAAGGAGAGGAAGGTGTTGGTGCCTGGGTCGTTGTATCCTACTACGCCGATGCGAGAATTGGGAAAGAGGACAAATACACTATTGATGATATCATTAATTCCGGTTCTGACTGCGGCAATGTCGTCTGCCATGCTCCCTGTTGTATCGATGACGAAGACGATGTCGTGGCCCGGTCTGAGGTCAATGGTTTTGTCGGCAAAGACAGCTTTTTCCACGCCCTTGAGGGTGTCGGTACCATCTCGCCCGGCTGCATTATCGTGGATCCTGATGGAACCGTCGTTTTGGAAAGTGAAATCGTATTCATCGCTTACCCCTTGATAGACAGCTCTGTCGTTTCCGCTACCTAGGAAGGAGCCACCGTCTATGGTGTCTTCCCCTGCGCCACCCATTAAAGTGTCATGGCCAGCGCCGCCTTCCAGGGAGTCGTTGCCTTCCCCGCCGTTTAAGCTGTCATTGTTGTCGTCGCCTTCTAGGGTATCATTGCCTTCGCCGCCGTTTAAGCTGTCATTGTCGAAACCGCCCTTTAAGCTGTCATTGCCTTCACCGCCGTTCAGGGTATCACTACCGAAACCTCCTTCTAAGGAGTCATTGCCTTCTTCGCCGTTCAGGGTATCACTACCCAGACCGCCTCTTAAAGTGTCATTGCCGAAGCCTCCCAGAAGCTCATCAAAACTCTCCTCAGCTGTCAAACTGTCATCCCCAGGGCCGCCAACTATTAAAACCCCGAAATAAGTTTCAAAGTCGCGCCGCAGTCCAAATGAAACAATACCGTCGTCTGCGGGGGTGCCGTAGATTACTTTGATGTTACCGTCTTTACGGTATGATAGGAATGGATCTGAGGCAATATTCTGGAAGTACTGGATTCCACCATTGACGGGAAGCCTGGCGATACCCAGGGCATCTTTAGTGCGTTTGGAGGGGCTGCCGATGACGCTCACATCGTCTTCAAGTGCCCGATGGGCGTTAAAATTCGCCTCGGTGTAAGTGTTATAGGTCTTTCCCGACCCCGTGTAATTGATTGCGACTTCGCCGCGACTCAGTCCGTAGGGGTCAAAAGTTGGTTCCAAAATAGCTGTGTTAACTAGTTCAGAAAGTAGATTACCCGCATCGAAGTCGAAATTGTCCTCAGATGCGCGCACCTCCAAACCCGTAATACTCTTGACACCGTTGTTGCTCACGTGGAACATGATTGTCGAAGTATTCAATGTGAATGAGGTGCTGCCGAAGATATAGGAACGCTCGGCTTGGTCGGCACTGCCAATACCTGTGCCATATTGGGAGATCCCTAGTTCAAAGTCTTTGGGGGATAAGTTCAGACTTTGCTGGGCTAAAATCTGGGCGTAGTTGTACGTCTCGGCGGGGATCGTCGTACTGGAGAAGAATTTTTTGAGAGCACCGAACAAGGACGGATAGGCAAAACGCCCGCCTCCACTGTTCATGTAAGTCGCCATGTTGTAGGTAATGGATGGTTGGGGAGCGTCTAAAGGCCGAATATGCTGATTGTAGTCGGATTGTGATGGAGTATTGGTTCCGAACGCGAACAGTCTGGTGATTTGCTTCTCGTCATAGTTAGACATGTGTCAAGCGCCTTTTATGAGAACTACTAAATTATACTGGAATTTCGGTAAACTGCATTTTACCTAATTTTAGTTTAACTACAGCAAATTTCCGTTTCCATTGCTCTTAGCATATCATAATGGTACACAATTTGCACCAATTTTATCAAATGAATTTATCTAATGTCAAATTTTTTGGTCGATCCTTAGCTATGATAGCGGCAGCAACAGTCATTTTCGGACCCCGCGCCCTAGCTAACCCGTTAAAGGCATATTGCATATCCCAGGTAGGTCAGAAGTGGGAGGAAAAAGAGCAACCTGTGGACGAACCACCTTCTGTGAGCGTCACTGTCCTTGGGGAAACATTTCATGTAACCGCTTCCAGCTCTTATCTAGATATAACCCGTCCAGAAGAAGAAACACGCCTGGCAAGGGTGGAAGCTAAACAAAATTTGTTCAGTCGCATCGAAGCCCTGGCTTTAGGGAAAGACGGCTGGCTTTGGATTGATGGCCACGAAATCGATTACATGGCTCGTCTGGATCTTTCTAGCAAACCGCCTACTTTTGAGAAGCTTGTAAAGTTATCAAAACTTAAAGGCGAGCCCTGTCCTTTATGGGTAGATTTTTTATGTGGACTTTTACTATGGGGATGTTCACTCGCCCAGGGAACCTGGAGTCCCACTCTCAATCGCGCCTTTATCAGCGGTCATCCCGTCACTCTTTTTGGACGTTCCAATCCTGTGGGATTTGAGGTAATCGCAGGTGAGTCAAAACCCTTGCCTACGGAACTCAAGGATGCTCGTTTTCTGGCTGACTTGCCCAAGTTAAACGGCGTTTTATTTCGTGGTTCTTCTAACGAGGCGTTCTTTTACGACGGTGCCACTGTAACAACTCTTTTAGGGAGTTATCCTCCTGATATTCATCCATGGGGAGATTACCGTCTGACATGGCATCATCAAAGCACCCTAGGTGAGCGAACTTTTCTAATCAGTATCCGTCGTTCGGAAAAACACGACGTGTTTCTTATGGAACTCAAGGCGGGACCAATACTGGTGCCCATCTCTTTTCCCGACGAACTAGCAAATAACTGGCTTGACCTTTTCGCG
>JACONB010000100.1 GCA_014323965.1 Prochloron sp. SP5CPC1
TGATCAGGTGCAGCACCACCATATGAGCTGATTTAGTGGCCATGAGTTCGTCCTTGCTCAAACCATAGTTGAGGTAAAATGGATTCAATAGAGGTCCGGTACTGCCAATCAGTGCCGAGAGAAAAGCGTAAATAAATCCTGCGGGGAGAAAATACCAAGGACGAACCGAGAAAGACTGGTTTGCTCCTTTTATAAGATAGCCTAGAGCGTAAGTGAGGAGAAATACAACCAGGAGCAGGGGCAATCATTCGATTTGCACTTTCGTCAAAGCGAGAGCGCCCAAACAAGCACCAAATAAGGCTCCCGGTAAATACCACCAAAAAGAGAACAAATTCAGGTGTGGCCAATAAAACCAGACCCGCTGTGCGTTACCCAGGAGCATTCCCAGGGTAATAACTGGGGCAACTGCTACCGGACCTAGAAAAAAGGCGATCGCCGGAATCAAAATGAAAGGACTGCCGCCCCCAACCAAGGTACTGACAAACCAAGCGCCGGAACTTGCCAGACTCAGCCACAATATTATCACAGATTTGTCCTCCCATCCTCTATGATAAAGTAAATGTCATTATTTTTAACAATATTTAACAATGATAGAGGATCAATACAGCACAGTGGAAGAAGCAAAACTAGCCCGTACCCCCTTGTTTGACCTAGCAGTAGCCCAAAAAGCTAGACTGACTGCCTTTGCTGGTTGGGAAATGGCAGTACAATACAGGGGACTGAAAGAAGAACATCACGCAGTACGGAATGCTGTGGGTATGTTTGATATCTCCCATATGGGCAAATTCCTCTTGCAGGGTAAAGAACTGGTGCAGCAACTCCAGTTATTAGTTCCTTCTAATTTAGAACGGCTCCAACCTGGTGAAGCGCAATACACAGTTCTCTTAAATAGTGCAGGGGGGATAATTGACGATATTATCTTCTACTACCAGGGGGAAAATGAAGTAGGAGAGCAGCGCGGTATTATTATCGTCAATGCAGCTACTGCTCAGAAAGATAAAAACTGGTTATTGACCCATTTACCCAAAGACCTTCACTTAGAAGACCAAACCAGGGACAAAATTTTAATCGCCCTCCAAGGACCAGAAGCATTAACTTCCTTTCAACCTTTAGTCCCGGAAGACTTAACCCCAATGAAACCCTTTACCCATAGAGAAAGCAAAGTCCTGGGATATCCAGCCTTTATCGCTCGAACCGGTTATACAGGGGAAGATGGCTTTGAAATCATGATATCTATAGAAGGGGGGCAAAAGCTATGGCAAACACTGCTAAATGCTGGTGTCACCAGTTGCGGTTTGGCTGCAAGAGATACATTGCGCTTAGAAGCAGGTATGTGTCTTTACGGACAAGACTTGGACGAAAGCACCACTCCCTTAGAAGGGGGTTTGGGTTGGTTAGTCCACTGGGAGAGTAAGGGGGATTTTAGCGGACGTTCTGTCTTAGAGCAACAAAAAGCAGCAGGAGTCCAACGGAAGTTAGTGGGTTTGCAAATGGAAGACCGGGGGATTGCTCGTCACGGCTATCCAGTATTATTTAAGGGAGAGACTGTGGGAACAGTGACCAGCGGGACTTTAGCTCCAACCTTAGGTAAGGCGATCGCCCTTGCTTACGTTCCCCCATCTTTAAGTAAAGTGGGGCAGCAACTAGTGGTGGAAATTCGCTCAAATCAATACCCAGCCAGGGTTGTGAAAAAACCCTTTTATCGTTCTCGATAGACTTGGTTAAATAAAGTATTCATAATAAATTTATTAATGAACAACTATGTGAATAAGAGGGAATTGCGTCGGGTGCTATTGAAACAGCGGCGCTCCCTACCCTATAATCAATGGCGACAAAAGAGCGATCGCATCGTCAGTCATCTCCAAACTCTCTCCTCATTCCAGTCAGCCCAAACCATTCTCGCTTATTTCAGTTTTCATCAAGAACCAGATCTAAGTCCCTTATTTACCACCAACCGTTTATGGGGGTTTCCCCGAGTTGAAGGAAAATCCCTCATGTGGCATTTTTGGCAACAGGGAGATAAATTAGAAACTAATAGATATGGTATTGAACAACCACCAGCAGATGCTCCTATGGTACCACCAAATTCAGTAGATTTAATTCTCGTTCCCGCTGTAGCTTGCGACAAAAGAGGATATCGCTTAGGTTACGGAGGAGGGTTCTACGATCGCATGTTGAATGAGTCTCAATGGTCTTCTCCCACTACTATTGGTATTGTCTTTGATTTTGCCTATTTACCTCAATTACCCGTGGATCCTTGGGATAAACAGCTAGATTTTATTTGTACAGATATATAACAGGTACCATTGCTCTTAGCTTCCGCCTTGTCTTTAGCCTATCCCAGCAGCTATAATTATAGATACCCAACTCTTAACCCATATCAGAAAATGCCAAAATCCTCAAATTCATCTTATGGGGTTAGGAATGGGAGGGCATTGCTGCCTAAAGAAAAAAAAATTTGTGTAGTATTAATTCAAGACAAAACCAAGTAATTTTTGCCATGGGAAAAAGCGCCAAACTTAAACGGCAACGAAAAGCAGCCAAACAGAAACAGAAAAGTTTCCGTCGTCTTTTGCCTAGTCTACAAGACAGATCACCCATTAGTTTCCATGGAACATTCAATGAGTCAGTTGAAAACTCAACCACAGTATCGGCTTCAAACTCCAACGACCCTTTGCGTCCTCCTATCCCTGAACCAGATCTCATCAAATATTGGTTCTCCCACTCCGACACTGTGAATTGGGTCTTATCCCAATGGAATCTATTTTTTGGTGATATTCTTCTCTTTTCTGATGATGCTTCTTTTTTAGCTACTTCAATGTTGGAGTTCCTTTGTGATGAGATTTTACTCGATCTCAACCATGATTTGACCGTTGTATACAGAAATAATCTTGGTTTTGAGATGTCTATTGGCTTAAACGTTTGGTCTTGGACTTTGTGGACATCTATTCTAGATAAGTCCATAAACTCTCTCTTTGTTTGAACTAAAGTGCCTCCAGATGGATTAGTACCGAATTCCGTTCCGGCGGGGAGGGTCCAGTACAACTGTGACCTTCGCCGCAGTAAACGAGCTATTTGGCACGCTCATTGCTTTACCCAAAGAAACCTTCGTAATCGTCGTGGCTACCAATCCAGAACCATGTTACTGTATTTCCTTCAAGAACTCCAAGTGCTCGATACCCCCGTGTTACTCTAACGGACCAAATCCCCTCCTTACTATTGATGCACTTGAAATGTAGAGACGGATGAAATGGATTGTCTGCCCACAACCGATATGCTTTTCTGGCACTTTGTCTGATTTCACCCCTCAACTGCCGATACTCAGCCCAAAAAGAAGGAAGGACCGCTGACTTCATAGCTGCTCGTAGTCCATTGTAGTAGCTTTCCCCTCTTCAATTTCTTCCTTAGCTCGTTGAGCAGCAGCAACCAGTTTTGATTGGGTACGATGAAATGAATTATTCCATCTAATTTCATCTTGCACCTCATCAATATACTCTCGCAAATGTTCCACAATGCGGTCTTGTAGCTCAATCGGTAAAGACTCCATAATCTTGACCACGGTAGCAATAGCTGCTGATGACATAATTTCTAACTCTCACGGAATGTCTCACTCTTAGATTAACAGAAAATAGCCCTTTGTCTAAAAGATTTGAAGTCAACAGCGTGGAACGAAACGCACTAAATACTCTTGATGAGCTTTGTGTTGGTTTTCTGAGCTGCTTGTTAGAAAATAACATTGGGTACTCTCCCCCTGCCAAATTCCTGAAATATGGGTTCTAAGTCTTCATCTGGTTTTAAAATTAATCGATTCCTGGAGAATAGTGAACTTCCTAAAGGAGAACCACCCGCGAAAACTACGTAACTGTTACCTTCACTGAAATGGGCACCACAAGTGGTTCCATCGAAGCGAACCTTAACTTCCCTTGTGAGTTCACCTTTCCACCATCGATAGACCAGAAATCTTGCAACGCAAGACTTGAAAAGGTAAATTATCTGGATCAGCACCAATCTCGACAACATCCAGTACGCGACCGTAGAAAACTGCCCTAGAGCTATCAAATATTTCTTGAGTACTTGTTCTTGGAAAAGGACCTTGACAAGCTATTGCCGGTAATGGAGATGAGAACAAAATCATCCATCCAAACACTAAAATAGGTAGACTGTGTTTCATTTGAGTTACTCTTCCCAAGGTTTGTTTTTCGTTAATAATATCACATCCTGATAATTGACCAAAATAATCGTAGGTTGGGTAGAGCGCAAGCGTTACCCAACAGCGCCAACCTATGTTGGGTTTCGTCCCTCAACCCAACCTACAGTATCTCTTGATAGGCATAAACCAAGAAAAAGCTGCAAGGAAAGCGATAAAGCCGGATCCGCAAGCGGTACGCCTAGTGTATGATTCGTTCATTCAGGGACGGATGGCAAAGTCTCGCGCCTTGACACTGGAAAAACGGTAGACAGCGCGATGTCCAATCCGAATCACCCAGGGTTGAGCATCGGGGTATCGCTTATAAAGTCCATCAGTTGCTGCGATAGTAGTGTCGGCAACTTCAAAAGCGCCTGTTTCTATATCAATGGCGACAATTTTCCCATGATTACCTACTTCAACCAGGGGACGTACAAGAGTTTCGTAAATGTTATTCCCACGTTGGGCAAATTCTTCTTTACTATAACGAGGTTGCCGCACTGTCATTGGTTTCACCTTCCCTTGAAATTAGCTACATGTAGATAAAACCCAAGAACGAATCAAACTATTCACCTGTTCTGGTACTTCGTCATGGGGACAATGTCCTGCTTCCAGGTAATGTTCCGTTAAACTGGGATAATGGTGACGAAACTTTAGACTTCTTTCTGTAACATTCATCCAAGGATCTTTTTCCCCCCACAACATTAACAAAGGACAGTTTAACTGCTCTAACAACACATCCACTTTTTCCCCTTGGGGAGTCTGGAAAACAGAAGCAAAAACCTGCAATGCTCCTTTGTCACAAGAAGGACGATAAATTTCTTCTACCAGTCTATCCGTCACAGCAGTGGTATCCCAATAAACCTTCTCTAAGGTTTTGCGAATGGTCTTTTTCCGTCGTAAATATTGAAATAAGAGATAATTTGCCCAAGGTTGGGAGAAAACCCAGCGTACTATTTTATTGCCGAAATTACTTTTGGGAGCTGTTGACTCTGTAAAAGGACCAGCACTATTTAACAAAACCAAACCCACAACAGATTGAGAGCACTGGGCGGCGACGCACAAACTAGCATAACCACCCAAGGAATTACCCCCCAAGACAACAGGTTCACCAATAACCGTAGTAATGAAATCTTGGAGTTGATCTCGCCACAAATTACCGCTATACTCTAAATTGGGTTTTGCAGAACGCCCAAACCCCAATAAGTCGATCGCCCACACCCTAAAATCTTCCTTCAATTGAACAATATTCTTCCGCCAATGATCCGTGGACGCGCCAAACCCGTGAACCAGTAATAAAGGAGGTCTGTCTGAATGTTTCTCACCTGCTTGAACATAGTAAATTGAATGTCCTCGCCACTGCCAATAAGCGCCGGGAATGTTATCTTCTATTGTTACTGGACTTGCCTGCATTGTTAAGATTTATTAAATAATGTCAACATTTCTATTCTAGACTATAATGGGGTGTATACAGCAGTTTATAAATTCGCTGCTCA
The DNA here is from genome assembly GCA_014323965.1 of Prochloron sp. SP5CPC1. Classification (GTDB taxonomy): domain Bacteria; phylum Cyanobacteriota; class Cyanobacteriia; order Cyanobacteriales; family Prochloraceae; genus Prochloron. Next base: position 5,683 of record JACONB010000100.1, read on the forward strand.
CCCACTAATCACTCACTATCTTAAACTTAACATAGTTTGATACTTAAGTTAAGTTATATCATGGAGGTAGTTAATGGCCGTTGAAACTCTGGAAAAGCCCTCTGCATCTACATCGACATCTACTATTCGTAAACCTGCTCCTCGCTATCGCGTTTTGCTCCATAACGATGATGTTACGCCTATGGAGTATGTGGTTCAGGTGTTACTCCAAACCGTAAGTAGTTTAACTCAGCCCCAGGCAGTAGACATTATGATGGAAGCACACACCAATGGCATAGCTTTAGTGATTACCTGTGCTTTAGAACATGCAGAATTCTATTGCGAAACCCTCAAAAATCACGGCTTAATCAGCTCTATCGAACCAGATGACTAAAACAGTTTATCAGTTCTTGCACTCACCCAAAAAATTAACCTCATGCTAATTTTCCCAGATGATAATGGGCAGTATTGGTAAGCCAAAACAAGCATTTAGGTCCACCCAAAATGCTTTCAAAAATTTGTGGAATCATTTAATGAATTTTCTACTGACTGACTGACTGACTGACTGACTGATGCATTCAGACAAGCATAACTTGGCAGCTGGTCCTCTTATATAAGAGCATCAGCATATCCCTACAAGTACATAGTCAGGAGGGTGAATTTTATTTTGATTTGGTAGCTACACTATTGGCCTATAGGCTTGTTAATTTAACCTGTCCCAAAAACATCTCCGCTGTAAAAAAAGGCGAGGCCAAGAAAGTGCAAGTTGCTGAGCGACTTAAAGATGTGAAATCACTTTGAGGCCAAGAAG